>USKO01000051.1 GCA_900555365.1 uncultured Bacillota bacterium | reverse complement strand
ATAAAGTTTCAAAAGCGAATAGAAATTCAAGACATTCTGCTAATAGCAAAGCAGCAATGCCTACTCTTGTTGAATGTCCTCAATGCCACGAAATGAAGAAACCTCATGAAGTTTGCAAGAAATGTGGGACATATAAAAACGAAACAGTAATTGTTAAAAAAGAAAATAAAAAGTAAGAAATTTCTCTCACCAATAGGTGAGAGTTTTTTATGGCTATTTAATGGCTATTTAATATTTTTAGGTGAGTTATTAAATTATTTGATATTATCAAAATATCTTTTTATTTGCTTACAAAACAGCAATAAAATGTCGAAAAATTGCATATTATTGCCTTTTTTGAAAACAGCCACTTCATAAATTCTTTGCCTTATTTGACATAATAGCGCTATATATAGTAGTATGCGATACATAATAATTACAATATAGGCTTATTATAAATTTTTGCGGTTGGTTTGTCATATTGTTTGATTTCTTTGGTTTTTTCTGCTAATATTATACAGTAAATAATCTAAGGAGCGGTTATGAAAAAAATAGTTGTAGATGCTTATGGTGGAGATAATGCGCCACTTGAGATAATTGAGGGTGCGCTGCTAGCCCGAGATAAACATAAGGATATAGAGATAATTTTATGTGGCAAAGAAGAGGAGATGAAAAAAATAATAGGTCCTCGCATGGAAAGAATAACCATAGTCGATGCACAGACTGTCATTACTAATGACGATGTTCCTACTCAAGCGATAAGAAATAAAAAAGACTCTTCTTTAGTTAGGGCTTATGATTTATTAAAGGAAGACGATGATGTTATTGGTCTTGTTAGTGCTGGAAGCACAGGCGCAGTACTGGTAGGAGCTATTATGAAAATAGGGCGAATTAAAGGTATTTCAAGACCAGCTCTAGCCCCAATTTTGCCTACCAAGAAGGATAGTGATGTCATTATCATTGACAGCGGCGCAAATATAGATTGTAAACCGATAAATCTTTTGCATTTTGCTTTGATGGGCTCTGCCTATTATTCTATTGTGTATAACTGTGCCTCTCCAAGAGTTGCACTTTTGAATAATGGAGTAGAAGAAGAAAAGGGAAATGAACTTGCAAAAGAAGCATATGCTTTGTTAAAAACAGCTCCTATTAATTTTATAGGCAACAGAGAAGGTCGAGACTTTATGAGCGGCGAAGTTGATGTTATGGTTGCTGATGGCTTTGCTGGAAACGCACTTTTAAAAGGAACGGAAGGTGCTGTCCTTGCTGTTATGAGCTTACTTAAAAAGAGTATTAAATCACATTTCTCAAGTATGATCGGTGCTCTGTTTATGAAAAAGACTTTTAAAGAAATCAAAAATCGAGTTGATATTTTAAATAAACATGGTGGATCACCTTTACTTGGATGCAAAAAACTAATTGTCAAGAACCATGGTTCTTGCAAGAGAAACAATATTTTATCTTCTATTGAACAAACCATTTTACTTGACAAAAACAATCTTGTAGGCAAGATAGAAGAAGCACTCGAAAAGCTAAATGCATAAGGAGATGACCTATGAAACTAGGTTACAATTTTAAAGATAAAAGTTTGCTTAATCGTGCTCTTACTCATTCATCTAAATCATCTTGTAACTATGAGCGATTGGAATTTTTGGGAGACAGTATATTAGATTTTTTGGTTGGAGAATACTTTTTCAATAATTGCCAAGAAGGCGAAGGTAAATTGACTGTGCTAAGAAGTCATTACGTCTCAGAAAATTATTTATCCCATCTTTTTGATAAACTTGATTTAGAGGATGATGTAATTCTTGGAAAAAGTTATAAAGGAGCAATTTCTAAAGCTATCAAAGGAGATATAGTTGAGGCTATAATTGCGGCTATCTATTTGGATGGAGGGCTTAGCGAAGCTAAAAAATTTATTGAAAGAAATTTTGATTTAGCAGATTATAGGAATATAGTTGATGATAATTATAAATCCAAATTACAAGAGCTTTTACAGCAAAATTTTAAATGTAAGATTACATATAAGACCCAAAGCAATGGAAGTGGTTTTATTTCCTATTTTTATATGGATGAAGACATGATTTCGTCTGGTGAAGGGAAAAGTAAAATTGAGGCAGAACAAGAAGCTGCTAAAAAAGCCATAAATAAACTTTTCTTAAAATTTTAATATTTTTAGTCAATCTTAAAGTTAAAGGAAAAGAAAATTACATACACTGGCAATTCATAGTAACAAATAAATTTAATTTAATTATCAAAAAAAATCTTTTATTTTAAATAAAAGTTTGATATAATAATCAAAGCACAAAGAGGACAACATGATATTTAAAAAGATTGAGATGGTAGGGTTTAAATCCTTTGCCGACAGAACAATAATTGAGTTTAATGATAATTTTACTGCCATAGTAGGACCTAATGGCTGCGGAAAAAGCAATGTATCAGATGCAATTCGTTGGGTGCTTGGAGAGCAGAGTGCTAAGACCTTGCGTGGAGATAGCATGCAAGATGTTATTTTCAATGGTACCGAAAAAAGGAAGAGCTTATCATACTGCGAAGTCACTTTAACTTTTGATAATAGTTCAAGATTTTTCAACTTTGATTATGATGAACTTGCTATAACTAGAAAATTATATCGTTCTGGGGAAAGCGAGTATTTGATAAATAGAAATACTTGTCACTTAAGAGATATTACAAATCTTTTATATAACAGCGGACTTGGTAAAAATGGGTATTCTGTAATAAGCCAAGGTAAAGTTACGGAGCTTGTTGATGCTAAGCCTGAAAGTAGACGCGCAATGTTTGAAGACGCGGCAGGCATTTCAAAATACAAAAATGACAAAAAGGAAGCAGAGAGAAAACTAGACCGTACCAATGATAATTTAACTAGATTAAAGGATATTTTAAGCGAAATTGAAAGGCAAATGGGGCCTTTAAAGAAACAAGCAGAGAATGCAAAAAAATATTTGGAATACAAAGGCAAACTTAAAGATCTTGAAGTTAATGCCTATATTTATCAATATGAAAATGCCAATGATGTCAAAGAAAAAATCAATTTAAAACTTGATGCAATAAACAGGCAAATAGATATAAGAAATAGCGACCTTGAAAAGGCAACATCAGAGTATGATAAGGCAATGTTTGATTTGACTAATTTTGATAAAAGCCTTGCATCCTTAAATGAAAAAATATTAGAGCTTACTGTCAACCTTGAAAAACAAGAAGGGGAGACGAGGCTTGCTAGAGAAAGAATTAATTATACAAATAAGGAAAACGATAGACTACACTTAGATCGTTCTAATGCTACAACTGCAATAGAGGCTTATAGCGAAGAAAAGCAAAAGAAGAGCGATGAATATACAGAGCTTAAAAGTGATCTTGAGGCGCTAGAAGCTTCCTTTGAACAGCTTTCAGAAGAATATCTTCAAATTGCAAGCGCTCTGACTGAAAGCGAAGATGAAGCTGGTCAAAATCAACAAAAGATTATTGAAACTCTTGGCTCTTTGAGCGATATTAAAAGCTCACTATCAAGGCTTCTTGCAGAGAAGGAACTTCTTAGCAATAGCTTAAACAATCTTGAAGACGATATAGTTGTATTGACATCAAAGAAAGAAGAAAATGAAAAGCTTTATAAATCAAGCAAAGAAATTGTTGAACAAAAAGATCTTCAGCTTCAAAAGCTGAAAGAAAACATTGACAAGCTTGCAAGTAAAAATTATATTGATGCCAAAAGGCTTAAAGAACTTGAAAATGAAAAAGCAAACATAATTACTCAAATCAAGGTTTTTGAAAACAGAAAAAAGCTTTTAACTGACCTTCAAAATGAATATGAAGGCTATTCTTATGCAATTAAAAAGCTTCTAAGAGAAAGTGAAAAAAATGCGGCACTTAAGAAAAATATTGTAGGTGTTGTTGCTTCACTTATAAAAGTTCCACAGAAATTTGAAACAGCTATCGAGGTCGCTTTGGGTGGTGCTGTTCAAAATATTGTTACATTCAATGAAGAAGGCGCTAAGGAGCTTATCAAATTTTTAAAAGACAACTCTTTTGGAAGAGCGACTTTCCTTCCTATTACTTCAATGAAACGCAAAAATTTTGACGAAAGACTTATCAGTGGCAAAAATGGCTGCTATGGACTTGCTAATAAGCTTATTGATTATGACAAAAGCATAGATAATGTTATAAGCAACCTTCTTGGCTCAACTGTTATTGTTGACAACCTTGTTACTGCAGTTAATATGGCAAAAGATAGTGGCTATGCCTATAGGATTGTAACACTTGATGGCGATATAGTTAATCCACAAGGCTCTTTGACTGGCGGAAGTAAAAAGGCAGAATCTTCAAATCTTATTGGTAGGGAACGCGAGATAGAAACTTTAGGTATTGAGATTGTCAAACTTGAAAAGCGCAAGGGCGAAATTGAAAATGACTACTTTGAAATTAATAAAACTTCTCAAGAGGCTCAAACAGAAATTTCAAAGCTGACCACTCTTAAAAATACTTGCGAAATTGAACTTGCTGCAGAAAAAGAGAAGTTAAATAAATATAGTTCGCTTTTAGTAGAGGCCTGCGACAATTTGAAAGTTGCAATGATGGAAAGTGAAACCGTTCAAAATAAACTTGCTTTAATTGGTGAAGACCTTGCAAAATCTCAAAAAATTGAAAGTGCATTATCTGGCAATAAAGTCGATGCAGATGAACTTATCAAAGAGAAGAGAGAGAAATTTGAAAAGTTAAGAGAAAAGCGTGATGAATTAAACAATAACATTCTTACTGTAAAAGTAGAAATTGCTCAAAGTAGAACGAAATTATCATCTTGTGAAAGCGAAATGATAAGGCTAGATAATGAAATCGGCAGATTAAAATCAAATCTATTAGAGATTGATGGGCAAATTGCTAAAAATGATGAATTCATTTTAAATTGCGAAAATATGATAAAAGTTAAGCTTTCAAATGCTCCTGCAACAGAGGGTAAATTGCAGCTTGAGAGCTTTATGCAAAAAAGACAAAATATTGAGAATGAGAAATCTCTCCTCAATGAAAAAATCAAACAACTTGATTTAGAGAAGACTTCTATTGTCAATGATTTATCTTCTATTCGTGATAAGAAATATCGTGAAGAGATGAATCTGTCTAAAGTGGATACCGAACTTGAAACCATGCAAGAGCGGATCTATGAAGAATATTCTCTGTCTTAAAAAAATTATTCAGTGCCAACTGAATCTTTTCAG
>USKO01000050.1 GCA_900555365.1 uncultured Bacillota bacterium | reverse complement strand
TTCGTTTGAAACCGATATTTTTATCAAGAAGAGTGTTGACCTTATCTTGATATCCTGCAAGGATGATTAAAGTCTTTGCGTCTGGGTTGGTCTTTTGCTCATTATACAGCTTTTCTACTTGAATCATAAGTTCAGTGATTGCTTCTTGAGCAAAGGAGTCGCCATCATCTCCACCGCCTTCAGAAATCAAGCTGTAAACTTCGTCAAGGAATAGAGTGCCGCCTTTAGCCTTTTCGAACATCTCTTGAACTTTTGGAACAGTGTGACCAACATATTTACCCTTTAAGCCAGCACCATTTAGCTGTATAAACTCAGGATTTTTAATTATTCCCGCATCATAGAAAGTTTTGCTCATAGCCTCTGCAACTGTTGTTTTACCCACCCCAGGGTTGCCAGTCAATCTGAAATTGCAGTCAACAATCTTGTTTGGAAGTTTCTTTATTAATTTGGTTTTTCTAAGTATTGCACTTTGGACATCTTTAAGCCCAACAAGATCAGCAAAATTTTTCTTTAGCGCCTCTTCAACCGACATAATCTTGCGTTGATTTTTGCCTGCAGCAAGCTTGCCCTTTTTGCCAAAATCTGTCATTTTTTTGTATTCTTCGTCGCTAAGCTTAGTGCGATTTACAGTATCTTCGTCTTCGTCTACAACATCACTAATATCAACTTTACCATGCCCTTTGGCAATCTCATTCGGCACAGCATAGAAAGGTATAATCCATTCTTTAACTTTCTCATAATTAAAGCCTTTTTCTGACATAAAATCAATGCCCTTAAGATCGGTTAAAGAATCTTGAATATGATCAACTGTTTCAAGATAAAAGTCTCGTAAATTTTTCAGCTCTTCCAGTCCCTTTTCATCTAATTTTCTGCTTGCAATATAAAAAGATAAATGATCTATAGGATGCTCTGGACTAGAAATAATTCCATTTAGGTCGTCAGCATAACTCCATGATTCTAAGTAATCAAATACAGCATCATCAACATCTTCAGCTTTTCCAACAGTAAATTTATCTTCAATGCCTTTAATAATTCTTGCTTGAATGGCAAGACCCATGGCATTTAAAATTTCAATATAAGCTTCTGTATATTTTTGTTTTAACGCTGCAACCTCATGACTATCTTTTTTGTCAAATTTTAAAGCTTGATAAATTTGCGTATTTTTAAATTCTACTTGCGCTTCGCTTGGAGTAGGAAATCCGTCCTGCTGATAAACATCCTCCTCATCATATTCACTTAAATCAAGATTTTCTAAAGAATCTTGATAATATAGATGATCGATATATAATCCCGGATTCTTTACAAAAGCATATTGAATTGCTATATCTTTTAAAATTTGTCCAAAGTACATTTGTCCCCTCCCTGCGAGATAAAATTGTTATTAAGATTATAGTTTATTAATATGCATAAGTCAATATTGAATTTTAAAAAAATGAAATTTTTATTGTATTTCTATGCTAATATAGTTATAAAAATATTTTAAATTAAAGTGTTTTATTAAAATTTTGTTTAATATAAACTATGTGATGTTAAAATTTTACTATCATAAAATTTTAATAAATTCTTACGAATTTGTGCGTTTCACGCACTCTTCACATAATTTGTATAACCATCAGCCTCACTCTTGCAAGCAAGTTCGGCTTCCGATAATATAAATTAATTTATTTTGACAATTTTTGACATTATTTAATTGATATTTTAAAGAAGGTTATATGATTATTAAAGAAAATAAAAAACTTTTAGAGAATTTAGTTAAAACAAATCTTCTTCCGCTAGCTTTTATTGGTGACGGCGTGCATACTCTCTTTGTAAGAGAGAAAGTAATTGAGAAAATCAATGATAAAATGGGAAGCTATCACAATAGCGCCGCTTATTTTTGCAAAGCAAATACTCAGGCAAATGTGCTAAAAAAGTTAATTCCCCTGCTTAGTGATGACGAAATAGACATCGTTAGGCGTGGACGCAATGCAAAACCAAAACATCATGCTAAAAATGCAAGCTCTAGTGATTATAGCTATGCTACTGCTTTTGAAATTTTAATTGGATATCTATACTTAAAAGGTGAGCAAGAGCGATTTGATGAAATTTTAAATCTCTCTTTAGATTTAGCCGCTAAAATATAGGCTAGAGCAATAAATCAAAACAATTTAATTTGACAAAGATAATCTATTTATATAAAATAATCAAAAAGGGAAAAGTATGTTGATTGAAGGAAAAAATGCTGTGCTAGAGGCTTTACAAGCGGGCAAAACTATAAATAAACTTCTAGTCGATCAGTCATTAAAAAATCGAAGAGATAAAATTGTTGATTTAGCGCGTGCAAATAAAATCAAAATTGAGTTTTTGCCTAAAAATATTTTAGATAAAAAATCAAAGACCTCCCATCATCAAGGGTTTATCGCTGAAAGTGTTGACTTTGTCTACTGCGAGTTAGATGATATATTAGAGCGCGCGTATATTAAAAATGAAAAACCTTTTATAGTTCTACTTGATGAAATAGAAGATCCTCATAATTTAGGCGCTATTATAAGAAGCTGCGAATGTGCTGGCGTGCATGGAATTATTATAACAAAGAATCGCTGTGCACAAATTAATGAAACTGTCTTTAAAACCAGCGCCGGCGCCATATCGAATATGCTGGTTTGTAAAGTCACCAATTTAAAGGAAGCAATCACTTACTTAAAAGAAAAAGATGTATTTATATTTGCTACTGATGCAAACGGCGAAAATATATATGATAAAAAGCTTGACTGCCCTATCGGACTTATCATAGGCTCAGAAGGGTTTGGAATAAAGCCTTCATTGATCAAATACTGTGACGGCACACTGGCTCTTCCTTTAAAAGGTAAAGTCAATTCACTTAATGCATCTGTAGCCTGCGCAATAACTATCTTTGAAGTGCTTAGACAAAGAGAGGCATGCCATGACTGATGAACAACTTGCCTTAAAAGCACAATCAGGCGATGAATCCAGCGTAAACGAATTGCTCACAAAGTATAAGCCGCTAGTTAGCAAACTATCGCGAAGTTATTTTCTTACAGATGGCGACAGTGAAGATATCTTGCAAGAAGGTATGATTGGGTTATATAAGGCTATAAGGCATTATGACAAAAATAAAAATGCCTCTTTTAAGACCTTTGCATCTACCTGTATAAAACATCAGCTTCAAAGTGCAATAAAGATTGCAAGCGCTGAAAAACACAAGGTTCTTTCCACTGCCCTTTCTATCAATGATCCTTCTCAAGACGATGAAGATGGAGAACTTGAGATATACATTCCCTCCTCCCTTCCTTCTCCCGATGATAAATTGCTTGAACGGGAAAGAATGAGTGAGATCAAACAGAAAATAAAAGAGGTTCTTAGCTCGCTTGAACTTGAAGTTTTGTCACTTTATCTAAAGGGATACAACTATAATGAAATATCTTCGATAAGCAAACTATCAAAAAAAAGTATTGACAATGCACTCACAAGAATTAAAAATAAGTTGTCTTTTTTAAAAAATAAAAATTAACTTGGAGAAATATATGAAAATTAACAATATTGATTTAGATACAATCATTCCTGAAAACGATTTGGAAAAGGAAATAATCAATGATCTTAAAACTGGAGTAAATAAAGAAGTTATCACTCGCTGCCCACCAGAGCCAAGCGGCTACTGGCACATCGCTCATGTCAAAGCATGGACAATCGACTTTGATACTGCTGCAAAGTTTGGCGGAAAAACCTATTTAAGAATGGATGATACAAACCCTTTGAAAGAAGAAGGCGAATTTGCAGAAAGTTATCTTGAAGATCTCGCTTGGCTTGGATACAAGCCCGACAAGCTCATATATGCAAGTGAGGCATATTTTGAAGATATCTACAAAATTGCTGAGCAAATGATTTTAGATGGCAAAGCCTATGTGTGTGAACTTTCTGCTGAGGAAGTTTCAAAGACAAGAGGTACTCTAACTGAACCTGGCATTGAAAGCCCATATAGAAATCGAACAGTAGAAGAAAATCTAAGATTGTTTAGAGCTATGAGAGATGGCAAGTTTGAAGATGGCAAGGCAACGCTTAGAGCTAAGATCGATATGGCACATCCTAATATGAATATGCGCGATCCTGTCATGTATAGAGTGCTTCGAGCGCATCACTATCGTCTTGGCGACAAATGGTGCATCTATCCTATGTATGATTTTGCCCACCCTCTTGAAGACGCACTTGAAGGAGTCACTTATAGTCTTTGTTCTATGGAATTCCATGAACATCGTCCTCTTTATGAATGGTTTATTGAAAATGGCTGGAAAAGACCATATCCGCCAAAACAAAGAGAATTTTCAAGGCTTACTATTGAAAATGTTTTAATTGGAAAAAGATATCTAAAACAATTTGTAAATGACGGTATCGTAAAAGGATGGGATGATCCACGCTTCCCTACCCTTGTTGGAGTACGAAGAAGAGGCTATACCGCAAAAGCTCTTAAAGATTTTGTTAAATCGGTGGGCTGGGGAAATGTGCTTGAGGTTACCGTGCCTTATAGCGCACTTGAGTATTATGTAAGAGCTGATTTAAACAATATTGCCACTCGCGTTATGGTTGTACTTGATCCTTTGAAAGTTGTGATTACAAACTATGATAAGGATAGCGAAGAAATTGAAATTGAAAACAACCCTAATGACGAAAATGCTGGAAAACATATTTCTAAATTCGGAAAAGTAATTTATATAGAAAAAGAAGACTTTTCTCTTAATCCACCACCAAAATACAATCGTCTTGTTGAAGGCGGAATTGTAAGACTAAAAGGTGCTTATATCATTAAATGTAATAAAGTTATTTTTGATGAAAATGGCGAAATAGACCATCTTGAATGTGAATATTTGCCAAATACCAAAAGTGGCAATGATACAAGCGGCGTTAAATGCAAAGGCACAATACACTTTGTAAGTGATGATAATTACTTTAAAATAACCGTTCGTGAATTTAAAAACCTTATTAAGCGTGAAATTGCAAATCCTGCAAAGGCACTATCAGAAGGCGCAAAAGTAGAAGATATATTAGAGCCTAATTCTCTAATTGAAAAGACCGCTTATGCAGAAAAATTCCTTAAAAATGCCAAAGTAGAAGATAAATTCCAATTTATAAGAAAGGGCTATTACTGCATGGATAAAGATAGCACACCTGAAAATTATATATTTAATAGCACTATTTCTCTTAAAGATGGCTTTAAAAAGTAAATATATTAAAAAATCTTCATTAATTTGAAGATTTTTTTTGTTTAATTAAAGAATTATAATTTTATTTATTCAATGTCTTAATTTTGTAAAA
>USKO01000049.1 GCA_900555365.1 uncultured Bacillota bacterium | reverse complement strand
CTTTAAAGATCAGCTCTTCTGCAAGTCTTCCGCCCATACAAACAGCAATTTCATCCATAAGATAATTATATGTTCTGTATGAGTTGTCATTTTCTGGTCTTTGCATTGTATAGCCGCCTGCCATACCTCTAGGAATAATTGAAACTTCTTGCACTTCATCAGCGTTCTTGAGTTTTTTAGCAAGTATAGCGTGACCTGACTCATGATATGCTGTGATCTTTTTATCACGCTCAGTCACAAGTCTACTCTTCTTTTGAGGACCCATAGTAACTTTATTGATGCCCTCTGTTATATCTGACATGATAATCTTAGGTCTGCCTGCTCTTGCCGCCAAAATTGCCGCTTCATTGAGCATATTTTCAATATCAGCGCCAGTAAATCCAACTGTAATTTTAGCCAGGGTTTTGAAGTCTACATTTTCGTCAATTGGCTTATTGCGTGCGTGAATTCTAAGGATGCCCTCTCTTCCCTTCACATCAGGAATATTCACATAGATTTGTCTGTCAAATCGACCTGGACGCATTAGGGCTGGATCAAGTACATCGCTTCTGTTTGTAGCTGCAAGTACTATAATTCCTTCATTTGGCTCAAATCCGTCCATCTCAACAAGAAGCTGATTGAGCGTCTGTTCTCGTTCGTCATTTCCGCCACCAAGGCCTGCTCCTCGCTGTCTACCAACAGCGTCAATTTCATCGATAAACACGATGCAAGGTTTATTTTTCTTTGCTTGATCAAATAGGTCTCTTACTCTTGATGCACCAACGCCGACAAACATTTCAACAAAGTCTGAACCACTTATTGAAATGAATGGTACATTAGCTTCTCCTGCGACAGCTCTTGCAAGAAGAGTTTTACCTGTTCCTGGATAGCCAACTAAAAGAATTCCTTTAGGTATTCTTGCACCAAGATCGGTAAATTTCTTTGGAGATTTCAAGAATTCAACAATTTCTTTTAATTCTTCTTTTTCTTCTTCAGTGCCTGCAATATCATCGAACTTAACTTTGCTTGTTGTATAAGCTTTTGCTCTTGATTTACCAAAGCTCATAGCACCTTTAGAAGAACTGCTAAGAAGTCTATAAATCATCCAAACAAGGAATAGCGCAAATGCAATATAAAGAATTGGATAAATAATATCCCAGAAATTTACACCGTCCACACCTTTTCTAATTTGAATTTGATTTTCACTTGTCAAGCCTTCATTGTGAGCATTGACTTCGCTAATGACATATTCTAGAATGCCATCGCCGCTTTCATAGTAAATGTAATAATCTGAATAAGTTGGGAAATTGCCAGTATACTGAGAATCTTTTACAAGAAAATAGATTATGTCATCCTTGTAATAAATCGCTGCAAGTTGCTCGGTCTCGCCTTCTTCATTTAGGTGCGTTCCGTCAATAAGCTGCCCAATCTCATTTTGGCTGCCATAAAGATATTGCCCCTTATATCCATTGTTTGTAAAAAGCAAAACAAACAATAAAACAATCAATAATAACACAATTAAGTACGACCATCTAAACTTTGGTTTCTGCTCGTTCACATTGCCTCCTTAAAAAATCTTTCAAGATATTGTATCATATATTTTAATTTTTCACAACAAAATAAACAAGCATTTTAAACAAAAATTTATTTAAAAATGAAAAAACGACAATTTTAGTCTGGTGCAACTATGATGGCTACTTTGAAGTTTACATGTTCAATAAACTCGTCAACCGAATCTATCCCTTTAATAAATTTTTGAAAACCCTTGCGATCATTTCTAAAAAATTCTTGTGTAATATCTATAATATCTGTTTTATTCGTGACCAATATTTTTAGTGCATCAGTGAAACTGTTTTTTAATTTTAAGTTGAGTTTATCCTTTATTTCTTGCGTCATTTTGCTCATTTCTGTATTTTTATGTAAATTTTGATTTTCCCCATCAACCTCTGTAAGCTCAAGTCCTAATATAACTTGCGCGGCAAAAACAGGATACCCATTTTCAAACTTAGTTGATTTTAATACCCTTTTATTTCTTACTCTATAAGCCAAATCATGCCTGCCCCCTTCAAGTGAAACATCATCGATATTTATTATTTGATTTATTGACTTAGGATTGATCAAATTTAAAGCATTGAGCTGATCTGATGATAATTTAGCAACCATCTCTCCATTTTTTAAGATGACTGATTCCCCTTGGTTTGAAATAGTCTTTTTCCCTTTGCTTTGACCTTGCTCGGCGCCTCCACCTGAAGAAGATCCGTTTCCCGAAGATTGAGATTGCCCGCCGCCCGAAGATTGTCCACTCGAAGGCGGCTCTGAATTTGATGAGTTTTGCTCTTCTTGCGAGGATGGATCTGTCAAGTTTAACTCCCCTATTATAGAAGAGTGAGTGTCACTATAATAACCTCTATAGAACGCCTCAAGAGAAGTGTCTATAGAATAAAGATTTGATGCGTTAAAGCCGATTAGCTGTTCAAGTTTAAGACCAAGCTCACTTTCGAGCGCCACCGTGCTTTCTAGTAATTCTTTAGCTTTGCCATTCGTGCATATGAAAACTGTGTTCTCTGGAAGAGAAGAAATCCTTGATATATGATCTACCACTTGCGCAACATCTTCTTGCTTTAAAATATCTTCGCTGACTACCGTCGTTTTAGCATGAGCAAGACCTATACTCCTTCCCATTGAAAGCTGCGCGTTGTAGATAGCCTCTGTTACCGATTCGCCCTTGCCAGATATCACCGCATTTTGTTGTTTATAGGTTTGATTTGCAGTTGGAATGAATGTCAAAAGTGATACTTCGTACTGCTCTTCCATCTTATCTATACCAATAGCTGTAACAACTCCCTTGATCTTATTTTCGCCAGGCGAGTATATTGCCATGGGAGTGAAAAAAATTAAAATTAAGAGTAAAATTAACAGCATTGGATTTTTTATATATGTTTTAATCAGTTTTTTCATTCTTCCTCCTCTTAATTAAAGAAATTATCCAAAAAATTAATGGAAGAGCAATATTAATAAATATTGCTAAAAATGGAAACCAGCTAGTTGTAGACTGTATCATTGTTTCATATTTACCCAAAAATAAATAGTAAACAAGACAGAAAATAATATCAAAGACAATGACCGAATATATCCAGTTTAATTTTGGGAAAATATGTAATAGACAATCACTAAATCCATAACTAAAAATTTCCATTTGAAATAGTGTTATCAGCACAATTGTTATCATGGCTATAATATCAAGCCTTCCAATGGCATTAAACTGTACAGAGAACACTAAAATGTCTGCAAGTGCGTTATTATGCATAAAGGATGTTACTTTATATTTGCTATAATATAGAAAATATAATATTATTACCAAAATAAATCCTATTATAGCATATTTATAAAGTGTTTTTTCTTGTCCCTTCTTTATCTCAATTTTATCGATTATTAAAAATAGAAAAAATATATCTCCAAAAGAAAATATATGCTTATACACAGAGCCAAAAAAGCTTTTTACATTAGACAAAAACATATATGGAAAGGAAATTCTAGTAAATAAAGAAAATCCAAGACAGGCGATAAATCCTATCATGATGACTGTAAAAAAAATCTCCATTGTTCTTGACAGTGGCCTTATTCCGCTGACAACTGCATGATTGATTACTGGCAAGAAAGAAATAAGTGCAATCCAAATGACTTCATCCTTATATATCTGTTGTTTAAAATAAACATAGGTTATACTAAAAACCAAAAGAACTTTCAAAAAGAAAAATAACAGTAACAAAATATAGATAATTTTTGTCAAAACCACCCCTATTCTTCCCTTCAATATTTCATAAAGACTTTGAGTTGGAAAATGTTTTTTTAGCATAAGTAGCACCGGCAGCGTAATGATTTCTATCAAAAACAAAGCAGTAACAACAAAAATAGCGTCCGCTTTCACATCTGCGTACATTAAGGATGGAAGCAATAAAATCTTATTTGCAAATATGCACATTATTAAAAGTATTCCTGCTTGGCGAACATTTATTGTCTGTTTCATGATCTCTCCTTTTGCTTAGGACTAAAAGATTTCGGGCGCTTATTCATCTTTTGAATAGATTTTACAAGTAATGCATCCTTAAGATCAGGGGATATCTTGGGTCCATATGGAGCAAGATATGGAGTTCCAAAGCTATCTAAAGTATTAAGATAATTGATTATGTATATTGCTCCCGTTGTAAGTCCAATTATTCCAAGTGAACCACCTAAAAATAAGAAAATAAGCTGCAATACTGTAATTTGCGCAGATTGCTCGGGAATGGTATAGAGTGCTATTTTTGAAAGAGCAACAATAATGACGCCTGGAGGAGAAATAAGCCCCGCTTTTACACCAGTATCTCCTAAAATCAACGCCCCTACAACAGAAGTGGCAAGGCCTAAATAACTAGGAAGACGAAGACTTACCTCATAAAGAATTTGGAAAAGTAAAAATATAAATAAAATCTCCAAAAAAGGCGTGAAAGGCAGTCCTTGTGTTGTATCTGCTATCGTCACAAGGAAATTTAATGGTAAAATATTATAGTGATAAATTTGCAAAGAAAGATAAAATCCTGGAGCGATGATGGCAAGAAGAAGCCCAAGTAGTCTTATTATTCTTACCATACTTGAATAATGATGATTGGTATAATAATCATTGCTGTTTTGAAGGTCTTCAATAAAAATAAATGGTACGGTAAGCACGATTGGAGAGTTGTCTACAATAAGCGCCACTTTTCCCTCGAGCATCTTGGCTGCTACTACATCTGGTTTTTCTTGATTGCCGATTTGTTTAAATAGTGAATTAGGTCTTTCCTCTAAAAAAGAAAGAATCATATAGGAATCGACGATACCGTCGACTTTAATACTATTTAATTTTTTCTTAACTTCCTTTATAACCCTATCATTTGCAATACCTTTTATGTAAGAGATGCACACTTTTGTCTGCGTTTCACTTCCAATTCGCACTACTTCAAAAGTTAAATCGCTACTTTTGACGCGTCTTCGAAGAAGAGTTATATTTGTCTGCAGGTCCTCTACAAAACCCTCTCTAGGTCCTTGAATTACAGGAGATGTTGGAGGCTCAGACGGCGTTCGCGACGGAAATTTAAATAGATCAACAGATAAAACCGTTTTAGAAAAATTGCTAATTATTACAACTTTTCCATCAAGGATTTCTTTGATCATATCTTTTTTCTTTATTTGTTTTACATCTGCACATTTGATAATATTCGTTTCAATTATCTCTATGGTAAAAGCTTGATCATAAGTTTGAAGCGGATAATAAATAGCACTTGAGAGCAATGCCTGATCAATAATACTTTTTAAAAAAATCATGCCAATTTCTTGACCATTTTTCTTAAAAA
>USKO01000048.1 GCA_900555365.1 uncultured Bacillota bacterium | reverse complement strand
GGATCGTGCGATATTGTAAGCAACTATACTTTTGTCGCTTAAATCAAGAATTGCATTTAAGTACACATAATCGTTTTTGTTTTCAAAACAATATTTGACCGCCTCCAATCTCTCTTCATACGTTGTTTTTCTACCTTTCCCATTCACCATCTTACGTGTCGCCTCTCTTTTAAAATCTGTAAAAGTTTTGCCTCTATTATACTCCTTTACCCATTTTAAAATAGTTGTTGAACTATGAATTTTAAATTTTATGGCTATATCTTTGTAGGATCCATCTCCATTGAGGTAGGATTTAACTACTTTATTTTTAAACTCTGCTGTGTATATAATATTGTGACAATTTTGCGTAAATACCGATTCTCCAAATGCTGTATATTTTATATACCATCTCCGTACTGTGTCTCGATTAACTCCATATTTTTTGCCTATCTTCTCTTGTGATATTTCACCTACCATTAATTCTTTTACTGCTTTTATCTTCTCTTTCGGTTTTATTTCCTTTTTCTTATTTTCTTCATACATAAAAATATGCCCCCATTTCGTAAACAGTTTTTATTTTTTCCTGTCTACTTTATGGGTAGCATATCAAATACTGGGCTCTCGACGTGTATCAATAGATACGTAAAATGGTGGTCTTGGTAGTTATAAGGGACTTGAGATTTCTTATAACTACTTTTAATATTTAGGGCCTGGTGAGTCAGATTGTTTTAACAGGCAATCTGCTCTTTTTTTGTGCGTCCAAAAGATTTTTTGTAACTGTCTTTTTCTGGACGGCTCAATTTTGGAATCTGCACTTGCCCTATCATCTTGTAATAAATCTCTATCTTTTGAACTTTTTCTCCGAAAACTTCTTCTCTGTGATGCACTACGACTTTGTCAATGAACTCGTGCAGGATATCTGGCGTTAGTTCCTCTACGCTGAAATATTTCTTCACAATTTGCAAGAACCCATCGGCATTTAGCTCATGTTCTTTTTCTTCGGCAACTATTCTCTTCATGTGTTTTATCTGTGCTTTGAGTTCAAATTGTTCGTTTTCGTATTTTTCAGATAGCTTCAAAAATCGGTCTTCCGAAAGGTTACCTAAGATTTTCTCTTCGAAGACTTTTTCGCAAAGCGTATCAAGTTCTTTATCGCGAGCTAACATTTTATTTAGTGCTTCAAGGTTTTTCTTTTGTGTTGCCTGAATCCGCTTGTAGTTTTCATCAACAACTATTTTTACAAACTCATCTTCAAACTCAGTCGCAAACTGCACAATATTTGAAATATCATTTTTGATTAAGTACTCCAGGACGTCGACTCTGACATGATGTGTCTTTTTACAAAGGCCATTGCCTGCTCGATTATTTTTGCAAGAAAAATAATGATTGTCTGGATTATCGTGAGTGTATTTGTAATTTAGATTGGCTCCACAATCTGAACACCTCAGAAATCCTGCAAACATATTTTTAGGGATGCATTTTGGTTTGCGGCATTTAGTGTCTCCAAACGATTTTTGAATCTCCTCGAAAAGTTCTCGACTAATTATGGGTTCATGGACATCTTTATGAATCTGCCAGTTTTCACGGTCATTGTCTATCCTGCTTTTTAGTTTGAAGGATTTGCTGTAAGTCTTGAAATTGACAACATCGCCGACATATGATTGGTTCGTTAAGATTCTTTGTATCATCCCGTGATTCCAGAGATATTCATTCAGCGGAGGTTTAGCAATAGGCTTGCTAACACCCTTTTTTGCTGCGTAAACAGACGGGATATAAACTTTTTGCTTTTTTAGAATCTTAGCAATCTTGTTCATACTTTCGCCCTGTTTTCTAAGCTCGAAGATGTAACGGACTATCTGAGCACCTTCTTCATCAACAACCCAGCGCTTTTTGTCCATTTCATCATAAACATAGCCGAGTGGAGGTCTACCTATTGCATAACCCTGACTGTTTTTTATTTTTAGCGTCGACTGCATTTTGCGGCTCATATCTTTTGCATACCATTCGTTCATAATGTTCCTGAACGGCGTAAAATCATCTTCACCTTTGTCACTGTCAAGGCCATCATTCACAGCAATCAATCGTACGTCATGCATCGGTAGAACAGTTTCAGTGAGCTGGCCAACCTCAATGTAATTTCTTCCAAGCCGCGACATGTCTTTTACAATTAATGTTGCTACTTGATCGGATTCAATCATCTTGAACATCTCTTTGAAACCTTGTCGATTAAACGTAACCCCAGAAACGCCATCATCAATAAAGACTTTCGTGTTTCTAAAGCCATTTTTCTTTGCAAAACTCGTTAAGAGCGTACGCTGGTTTGAAATGCTGTTGCTTTCACCCTCTAAATCATCGTCTCGCGATAACCTTAAATATAACGCTGTTATTTTTTCGTCATGTAAATTATTGTTTGACTCTTTTGACTGTTTCAATTTGCTTTTCTCCTTTCGCGAACAGCCAAAAACAATGTTTACAGTATTAATTATACTATATTTCTTTGGCTTGCCCAAGTCTTTAATTTGGTAGATTGTTGACTTCTAATCTTATTAAATTCTTGATTTTTTCCTTTAATGTTTGACCTTGCTCCAAAAAATGAGAATTAACTATGTAAGTCGCATTTCCGAGCTTAATTTTTTGCTCGCGGAGAAAATCAATTGTTTCGTATGAATCAACCATTTAAAAGTCTCCTTAGAAATTTATTTTTTTATATCTCAGCCCAGCGGGTGACCCCGCGGGACAAGTCGCGAACAAAGCAAATTTTTAAAACGAATTTTTTTGCCCGCGGATAAATTTTTTTCAATATCTCAGCTCACCAAAATGGTGGCACACGAATTGCACGTCCTCGAAGTTATCGCGAGACTACCCCCATTGCTTGCGACATCTTCGGAGCAGATTACGCTATGAGCACCTTGTGTAAACCGCAAGGCTATTCGCTTCATAGCTCCTCCTCTCCCCAAAAAGTCTCTCGACTTTCTGGGAACCCCTTATATGCTCGAGCTGTGGCTAGGCAGGAGTATCATTATCAGCTGCTGGAGTCGTCGCGAACCTATAAATTCACAAGTTTTGTATCTGAATGTTTATCGCTCACTCAAACGAGGTCTTGGCGCATTCGATACCACGCTCGTCCAACAGCGTAATGTTGCTGAGATATTGATATTCAATTGTCAAGTTTCAGATAGAGGAATGGGAAATTATACCTCCATATATATAAAGAGTCTTTTTATGATGTTTTTGTGAACATTTTTCTTTAAAAAATTCAAATTCCACGTTTTAAATAAATTTTTTTATTTTTTTAATCAGCCTTTGGTATTTTTGCCCAATTGCTCTATGGCTAACCTTATAAATTTCTTCCAACTCTTGTTGAGTTAGACCTTTTTTAACTATGTAGCTGATGAAAATCTGGTCTTCAATAGATAGCCCTTTTACCGCTTTATATAGTTTTTGATTTTCAATCAGTTCAATCCAGCCCAGTAAAGTTTTCTCCTCCAAATGCTTGTCCATGGTCTCACCAGCAGAAAATTGGCCGTATAAAATTTCGTCAAGGGGCGTTTCGTGTTCATTTATTTTTGACTGTTTAATGTTGTCCTTAGCGTATTTTATACCACTGCACGCGCGTAACTTCCCGCCTCTTTTGTATTTGGAGGTCTTAGAAGTTAACAAATTCCATGTAAAAACCTTATTTACGGGCTTTTTATTCGTGAATATCCCTTGATTTGGCCTTTATAAAGCCATTTTTGGAATTTTAGAGTTTTTCTTTAAATCGCTCCATGCAATTTAAATAATACCCATTTATTTCCAATTAACCTGTCGCTACCCGCTGTTGTTTGTTGTTGATATAAAGCCAATTATAGCGGTTTTTATTTTGTAAATAAACTCAAAAAAGCACTGCGCAAAAATTTTACGCAATGCATTTAAATTATGGTTATTTATAAAAAATGCTAACATTTATTAATGCTTTTTTCTTTTATTTTTTGCAATTTTTTTAGTAAAAGAGGAAATTATAATTGACTGAAATTTATAAAACAGCAATATATTTATTAATAAAATACGCAACACTACTGTAAAAATGATGTAGATAATGATTTTGTGATATTTACTAGTTGGTTAACCGGAAGATTTTGATTTTAGAAAAACAGAAGCTCTAAACTTATAAGCATGGCCATGATTTAAATGCCCATAGTAACTGGCAAGAGACATATTGATGTCATCTAATTGAGTTTTGCCAGTTTTATATTCATGCTGAAGCTTTTTAAGTCGGTTTTTGAATCTAATTTTAGAAGAACGACGCAATTTTTTAATAATTTTTCCAGAATCGGTCAAATAAAAATGAAAACCTAAAAAATCAACACCGTTTTTTATAGGAAAAATTTGAGTTTTATTATTGAATTCCAATTTTAATTGATTATTAACAAGACTTTGCATATTTTTTAAACAATCCTTCAAGTATTCTTTGTCATTGGAAAGTAGAACTAAATCGTCCATATACCGAACATAATGTTTTATTCTCAATTTTTCTTTAATAAAACGGTCGAGAGGGTCAAGATAATAAAGTGCAAAAAGCTGACTAGTTTGATTTCCCATAGGTAGGCCACGGTTTGGGGAATGTTCAAAACTATCGATAATGTGAAAAAGTAAATTTAAGATATTTTTGTCTGGAATTATTTTTTGCAATCGATTTTTGAGCACTTCATGGTGTATACTTGGGAAGTATTTTCTAATATCGCATTTTAAGATATATCCGTTTGCGCCGTATTTTTTATAATGCTGTTGAAAAAACTGCGTTAATCGCTTTAAAGCGAAATGAGTTCCTTTGCCGATTCTACAGGCGCAGTTATCGTAGATAAGCCTTTTATCAAAAAAAGGAGTTAAAACTTCGTCGCACAAAACATGTTGAATAATTCTATCATAATACGAAAGTGCTTGAATTTCGCGTTCTTTTGGGTCAAAAATCATGAATTTATTGTACCCAGAGACTTTATATGTATGACTTTCGAGCGAATTTTTAATTTTTCAAAGATTTTCTGCTAAATTCATTTCAAATAAAATAACATCTTTTTTGTGGCGCTTGCAGAATCGAGCACGTTTGTGAGCTTTGTATAAATTTTCAAAATCGCAAATTTTTTCGTAATCAGTCATAAAATTACCTCATAAAAAAAGAAGAATCGCAGACTTAGCGTGAAAGTTAAGTCAAAATTTAAAAGGCAAAGTTAATAAAAATATGATTGACAAACGATTTAAAATATGATATATTACAAATAAAATTGCGAAATAGTTATATTTTAAATTTTGAAAGGATGATTTTATGTTAAAATGTAGGACGATTTTGAATGAGTTATACAAAAGAAATAAAAAATTGCAAAAACACAAAAGTGGGGGGGGCA
>USKO01000047.1 GCA_900555365.1 uncultured Bacillota bacterium | reverse complement strand
AAGATGACAATACTCGTTAAATAATTTTTTAAAAATAAAAAAAATAATTAAAATATTCTTGTTTATTTGAAAAAATCATTATATACTAAAAATAGAATTAGATTTTGCATAAGGGTAGATTATGGATAAAAATGAATTTTATAAAGTTGTTGATAAGTTAATTTTACCCCTCTTCACTGGATCAATTATTGACGGTGAAGAGCCTTCTTCCACTCGTGACAATGAAATTGCTTTTGGAAAACGAAATTCTTTGCTTATCAAGCCATCTAAGCTTGATGAGTATCGCCTTGTTTTGAAGCGCGGACAACCTTTTCAAGCATTTGAGATAAATCTTCTTAGATCAATTTTAGCAGAACTTGACAGAATTTCTTTATTACAGCTCAATGATGAAAGTTATATTTCTGCTCTTCAGTATAATGCTATTGAAAAATCAATTTGTTCAAGTATTAGCGATAGCGATACAGCAAATACTATGTTTGGAATATTGACAGAATTAAATAAGTGGGCTGTACGAACTTATGAGGGACATAAAATAGCTATTGGTATTATTATCAATTTATCTGTAGATTTAAGCGAACAGGAAGAAAAACTGCATTACACGCAAATTATGGATAAGGACTTTTTTGCACTTCTCTCTGACGGAATTGATTCATACATCGAATTTGATAAAAAAGGTTATCTTATTGGGTACACAAATACTACAAGAGTGAAAAAGATGACCAGTATTGCACCATACGAATTTGAACAGGTTGCAAGATATTGCAATGAAAAAAGAATTGGAATTGTTTTGACTAAAAATGGTGATTTTTTAATATTTAAAAATCGTAATTTGCTGTTTGCAAAGAGAGCGGGAGGATGGAACATCTATTCTCATGAAGAGGTTATTCAACTTCTATCTTATAGAGGAAATTATTCATTAAAAGATATAAGAAGGTCTGTATATTATACAGCTCTTGATACTTCGTTTGCCTATACTGGCGGCTGTATTGTCTATTTGAATAAGGAGAAGGTTGAGCAGGCTATAGCGCATATTGACGCTCATGACATTCTTGATGAAAAATATTTTGAAATCAAGAAGAGGCAAGAACTTGAGAATGCAAGCAAATTATATAATCTTCAGACTTTATCTTCAGTTGAGGCAATGTATAATGTTCCTTATTCCACTTTCTTGCAGCAACAACAGTGCATTAAGGTTGAATGCCTACGAAAGATTATTATGGGAAAGCCTTTTCATGAACTTGGCAGAAAGTTAAGACAAGAACTTGTGAGTATGGATGGAGCTACGGTCATTGACAGTGATGGAACTATTATAGCAGCAGGGGCTATATTAAAAATTGAAGCTGGAAGTGAGGGTGGTGGACGGCAAGCTGCAGCAACAACTCTTTCAAAGTATGGCATTGCTATAAAGATTTCACAAGACGGAATTCTAAAAGCTTTCTATCCAGATAGAAAAAACGGAAAACCAAAAATATTATTTACAGTAGGATAAAAAAGTCACATGGTTGACTTTTTTTTAAATTATGGTATAATAATTGTAGTTATGCAGACAATCGCATCAATTTTTTGATGAGGAAAGTCCGAGCATCAAGAGAACTGGGTGCCGATTAACGGTCGGCGGAGGCGACTCTAGGGATAGTGCAACAGAAATAAACCGCCATTTAATGGTAAGGATGGAAAGGTGGTGTAAGAGACCACCGCTTGACTAGAGATAGTCAAGGCTCTGTAAACCCCACCTGATGCAAGGTCAAAAGGACAAAAAGCGCTTGTTCTCTCGCGTCCTTTAACGAACCGCTTGAGCCTGCTGGCAACAGCAGGTCTAGATAGATGATTGTCAAATACAGAACTCGGCTTATAGCATAACTAACCGACATTTTGTCGGTTTTTTTATTGTTAATAAAATAGATATTTTTTTAGTAAAAATGTTGACAGCAAAATATTATCTTTCTAAAAATTCATGTTTTAAAAGATGAAAATATGTCAATATTTGCTTTATGAAGAAAAAAGAATATATTGAAAAGCTAGAAAATCTTATTTTGAACAAACTTACATTTCATGCGCCACATTTAAGAGATGCGAATATAGATTATGCGCTTCTTGATGCAGTCGGGATAGATCCTAGGTATCCTATTTTTATCTTTAAAAAACCACTTGATGCTATATATTTTAAAGCCTTTAAAAATGCAAAACAAAGGGCAGAGTTTAATCTTGTATTATTTTCTAAGCCTCAAGTCAGCTCTAAAAAAATAGACTCATTGCCTTTGACATACTGCTTAATTGAAGAAGAAATGGGCAGTGCTCTATTGTATACTCTTGACGCACTCAATGTTAATTATATAGCTCATAGTGATTACAACCTTAAAGATAAAGGGGAATATATCAAGATCAACAACAAAGAAATTTCTTTGGAATATCTGCCTTATTATAGGAAAAGAAAAATCAAAGATAATGGCATTATTTTTGACATTACCAGTTTTCTTTTAAATGGTAAAAATTATACAATAAAATTTATCAATCCATCCAATCAAATAATCAAAGCTTCATTTGAGATTAATATTCCTTTGCCAAGGGGCTACTATACTTTCAAGAAAAATGTTGACTGTATAGAGATAGAAAATCTCACCTCATATAACAAAGCTTATTTTAACTATCACTTTAAAAATGCAAAAATCAAGTTTTCAAATCTTGGGGGAATAGAAAGCTGCACATATGCCTGTATAAACTTTGTAGGAGAGATTGAACTATTAGCCGGACAGACCAAAGTATGTTATTTTAATTATGGCGACAAACGCTACATTTTAACTTCTCCAAAAGATATCAAATATTTCTTTGATCTTTCTCAAATAAAAATGAATGAAATATTCGATATAAAAATAGCTTCACATGATAAATCATTTGATGACTTTTTTAATCGCTCTTTGCCCCAAGAAATCTGGGAAAACTGGGAAAATAATGGTATTGACGAAAAAAGTGAAAATGATTGGTTAAAAATAAAGCAAGAAGTAGTCAAATTTGAAAAGAAAGGTGCTATTATCAACGAGTCTTTTAAAGGACTTAAAGAAGTGCGTTTTTACCGAAATTGCAAGTGGAAGAGGGTTTTTATTGTTCATAATAATTCACGCTATCTTTTCGCTGACAAAATTAAATATTTTAACTATACTTTGATTACTAACGAAATTTTTAATAAAAATGATGAAATTTACTTGTCTTTTGCAAACTAGTGTAGTAAAATGCAACTTATATGATAAATGAAAAAAGAGTCCCTCTCGCAGAGAGAATGCGACCTAAGACCTTTGAAGACTTTGTAGGTCAGGAGCATATTGTTAGCAAAGATTCATTGCTCTATAGAGCTATCAAATATGGAACGCTTGGTAGCTGCATTTTTTATGGCCCTCCTGGAACAGGGAAAACCACTCTTGCCAATATTATAGCAACATATCTAAAAGCAAATTATTTCAAAATCAATGCTGTCACAAGCGGCGTTAGCGATGCAAAGGCAATAATTGAGAGAGCAAAGGCTGACAAGGCAATGTTTGGCACAGATACATTTTTAATTCTCGATGAATGTCACAGATGGAACAAAGCACAGTCTGACTGCGTACTTGAAGCAATTGAAGATGGTTCAATATTTTTTATTGGAACTACAACTGAGAATCCTTATACTTCGATGACAAGAGCTATTGTATCAAGATGTCGAGTATTTGAGTTTAAAAGTCTAACAAGTAAAGAAATTAAATCTGCGCTGACTAGAGCTATTGAAGACAAGGAAAATGGTTTAGGTCAAATGCCGATTGAAATTGATAACGATGCTTTAGATTATCTTTCGCGTGCCTGTGGCGGCGATTTACGCAATGCTTTGAATAGTTTAGAGCTTGCCGTTATGACAAGTAATGCAAGCAGAGACAAAAAGATACATATAGATCTTAAAACTGCAATGCAATCAACTGATAGAAAAGCTCTATCAATGGATGAGAGTATGTACTACGATTTTCTATCTGCGTTCTGTAAAAGTTTGAGAGGATGTGATGTCGAAGCTGCTTTATATTATAGCCAAAGATTGATTAAAGCTGGTTGTGATCCAATGATTATTGCAAGGCGTCTTGTCGCACATGCCTCGGAAGATGTTGGTATGGCAGATTCAAATGCGCTTTTACTTGCAACAAGTGCGATGTATGCTCTTGAGAAAATGGGACAACCAGAGGGGCTTATACCTCTTACTCATGCAATAATTTATGTATGCGAAGCAGAAAAATCTAATTCTGTAATCAAAGCTTTGCATGCTGCTGAGAATGATGCCATTCAATTTACAGATAATAAAGTGCCTAACCATTTAAAAAATCATCCAAGTACCAACGATGATGGGCATGGGAGTTATAAGTATCCTCATGATTATGGTGGTTATGTAAAACAGCAATATATGCCTGATACATTAAAAAATAGAGTTTATTATGAGCCCGGAAATAATGGCAAAGAAAAGAACTTAAAGAGAAAAAAGTTTAGAGGAGAAAATTAAATGTTTGGATTTAGAAGCGACGGTAAAAAAGTAAAAAATATGAATATCATTGATAAGGCTGAGCCTTTCTTTATGCCACAAAGAATTGATGCTGTAAATTATACAGCTATTAAAGTGCCATGTGCAAAACTTGACGAATTCATTGCAAGAGAGCGGAGAAATGGCACTTCCTATAGCTATATGCATCTTGTCATAGCAACTATCGTAAGGGTGCTTTATATTCGTAAAAAACTAAATAGATTTGTAATGAGAGGAACAATTTATCAACGCAATACCATCACAATCTCGTTAGATGTTAAGAGAAGACTTGAAGAAGACGCTGAGTCGCTGACTCTTAAATTTTACTTTACAGGTAGGGAAAGCATTGATGAGGTTAAAAAAATAGTCGATGATGAGATAGCTAAAAATACCAAAGATGATGATAGTGTTCATACAACAACGAAAGTTGCAGGTAAATTTTGCAAACTGCCAGACTTTTTGTTCAGATGGGCTATGGCTTTTGCGCGCTTTCTTGACAGGCATGGAATGCTTCCAAAGAGTCTTATTCATGCATCTCCTTTTCATACAAGCTGTTTTTTAACAAATTTGAAATCTATTAAGCTTGGTTATATTTATCATCATCTTTACAACTTTGGAACAACGACTATATTTGCAGCTATGGGAAAAGAGCAGATGGAACCATATGTTGAAAATAACAAAGAGCTTAAAATTGGCAAATTTATGACTATTGGCATGAGCCTTGATGAGCGTATAGCAGATGGATTATATATGGGTAAAAGCTTGAAACTTGTATTAGACTTACTGGCAAATCCTGATACTTTGATGGAAAAATTACCAGACGATGGAACAATTCCTAAAAAACTTATTAAACGCAAAAGCAAAAAGACAAAGATAAAAAAACCTAAAAAGAAAAAGGATAGCGAAGGAAAATCTAAAAAGATTAATCCTAGGAAAAATAAATTAAAACAAGATGAAAAAATTCAAAAAGCAAACTTAAAGAAACAAAAAAAATTATTAAAAGAAAGATCAAAAATCGATGAAAAACTAAATT
>USKO01000046.1 GCA_900555365.1 uncultured Bacillota bacterium | reverse complement strand
CCCGTGAACGCTATGTGGAGGGTGCTGCAACAACCATGCTTTCCATTGAAAAGATCAATGAGCTCCAGTTCACGACCACCATGGCAAAATGCAAAGGCTGTACCAACCAGTGCCGCCTGACCATCAACCGTTTTACCGGGGGCCGTCAGTTTGTGACCGGAAACCGCTGTGAGCGTGGTATCGGAAAACAGAAAAATAAAGAAAAAATGTTGAAAAGTAAATAAATTATTGATAAAATAAGGCTAATGGATGAAAAGAAACAGAAAAACAAGAAAAAAACATTAGACATTTTATTAATAATAGGACTTATTATTCTTATTGCTTTTGTCATTATTACAAGCATTGTAATAAACAAAAAGAAAAAAGATCTTGACGATTTGAATGATGATATAGAAAAGCTTCCAGCTCAAGAGGAAAAGACCAACCGAAGTTTGAAAGAGCCCCAATTTTTGCAAGACTTTTTATTCTAAGCTATTATATGAGAAACAGCAAATTAATGCTGCTTTTCTTTTATAGGCAGTAAATAGTATATTTTTTATTTAAACAATTTTAACCAATCAATATTTATTGATTAGATATATTAAATCAAAATTCGTCAAAACATTTGCTTTAAAGACTAAAAAAGTGTTATTATGAAAATACTAAGGAAGAGGTTTGAATGAAAAGAAAAATCTTTACAATTTTGGCCTTGGTAGTCTTCTCCCTAGTGACTTTAGCTGCTTGCTCAAGTAGGCCAAGCAAGATAGGCGAATTTAGTAATGATACATATGTGCTTTCGCTGAATGAGAGCATAGACCTTTATAGTGAGCTTGAGATGAAAAATGGGGACAAAAGTGATGTTCGCATTGTTTTGTCAAATAGTGATATATTGCAAGCTGATGATAATGGTAATTTTGTGGCGCAAAAAAGTGGCGAAACTATTTGTTTTGCACAATATGAAGGCAAGGATTTCTCAAGTTGCAAAGTTATCGTAAAATATCAGTTTTCTTCGCCATCAAATATCAGTGTCAATGAAGAGGGAGTGGTAACCTGGCAGGAAAGTAAAGTTATTCTTAGTGGCAGCGAAGTAAAGGCAAAAAGCTATAGAGTTTTGATTGCCAACATAACAGATTTAACTGATATGGATTACCAAGAATTAGATTTTGCCGAGTATGAAACCACAGAAAACTCTTATTTATTGAGCGAAAAGGGCAGCTATTACATAAAAATTCAAGCGCTTGCAAGCGAAGAGGATTTTGTTGATGCATCGCAGCTTTCTAGTGGCACCATCATCAATTATGGTGTGATGGGCATTTTGGAAGATGTTGCAGTTACTGTGCAAGAAGAGATTAATAATTTTTCAACCATTATTTCTTGGCTTGAAAAACCTAATGCAAGTTATGATGTGTACATTGAAGGCTATTTGATGTTTGAAAACCTTTCGGCAAATCAGATAACATATAATTTTTCAAGCATTGAAAATGGAGAAGAAGTCATAATTGAGGTTATCGCAAAGGATACAACAGGCAGCAAGCTTTCTTCTACAACGCTACTTACTCTGAGCGTTTTTGATAACATAATCGTTAATTATAACAGCCCAAATGAAACAGATCAAGATGGTTATGTATCATGGGATAATTTAGAAGATGCAGAACGATATCTTTTTACCTTTATAAACAATGAAGATTTTGGATCTTACAGCCAGATACGATCAAATGAAGAAAATGTAAATCAAGTGTTTGACGGACTTCCTAGCGGTGGATACACAATGTATGTAAACACTTTAGGCGGAGCCATTAACGGCAAATATTATTTGTCAAGTCATGTAGCAGATGGCGCACTGGTTGCCAAATTAAATACTCCAGACGCCTCTGTAATCTTTGATGGCAGCACTGCAAAAGTAAAAATTGAAGAGGATGAATACAATACAAAATATAAAGTAAGCTTTGCTGATCAGGTTTTATATTTTAATTCTAACGAGTTTGAAGTAGATTTATCTGGTGTCAGCGTCGGGCAGCACACTCTTTCTGTTGTTGCCGTTCCAGTAGAAGGCAAGTCGCTTACAATAAATGAAACCGAGTATACCAATATTTTAAATTCAAATCCTTACAATTTTGAGTTTTATAAGCTAGATGATCTTAGTGGAATCACACACAACTATTATTCACAGAGCGGTCGTTCAACTTTTACAGTTGCAGAAATTGCAAACGCAAACTATTATGAACTCTATATCAATGACGAAATAGTATCCGATGCAATTTTGCAAATTCAAAATGGTGCTGTATATTTGACAATCGATGATTTAAATTCATTCTATCCACAGGATGACAAATACAATATAAAAATTGTTGCAGGAGTAAGAGACGAAGACAATGTTGAGCATGCAATCGTTTCCCTCCAAACTAAAACTCTTGAGGTGCTTCCAACTGTAACTCAAGCTCAAGATCAAACCAATGGCTTTTTCAAGTGGAACAATTTGACAAGTCCGTACAGCGAAAATGTTGAATACTACTATGAAATTTTCAAAACTGACAGCGATTATATTGTAACATCTGAGCCTGTGCAGTCAGGTTATTCACAAGCTGGAGTAAATGATCAAGAACTAGAATTTGGTTATTATGTAATCCGTGTTTATTCTTATTCGACGGATACAAATAGATATTTAGACAGTAATTTCTACAATCCAGACAATAGTTTTGTCGGATATTTCTATGTGACAAAACAAATTGATCAGCCTTCTGCCATTTTGGTTAAAGAGGGAGATAATTATCATCTTGAGATATCCACCGTGCTCTATGGTGGCGGCTATGAAATTTATGTAGATGGCATAATAGATGGTAGCGTTGAAGTCAACACGGACAGCGACACGGCAATCTACAGATTTTCAAACAATTTCCAGACCGCTAAAAATTATTCAGTCAAGGTAGTTGCAACAAGCGGCTCTCGATATGACGGCATGCTACATCTTAATTCAGAGGCATATGAACTTTTTATCGAGCGTTTAGCACAGCCTCAATTTGATATAGATGAAATTTATGATGGCGCTGGCACAAAAACCAATGAATATATGACTATTGAGTTGATAGACAATGCCAAAAGTATAGTAGCTTTAGTTGACGGCGAGAATGTCACTTTAGATAAGAGCAGATTTGATCTCTATGGCTATGATAATGATTTCAATGTCACTCTTCAATATATCTCGGAGGATGGAGATGGCAATCAATATTATTTAAATAGCACTCAAAGGCAAATAAATTTTGATAGAGTTGCATCTCCAGCAAATATATCTTTTGACAGCGGAATTGTATCTTGGCAGACAAGTGACGAAAAGATTCAGAATTATTATATAACAATTATTTTAACAAATGCCCAAAATGGCGATTATTCATACTCTTATTGGAAGGGTGATACAATAAATCAATTTGATTTACAAGAGAAAATAGATGACTTGCTTGACAGCAATCTTGCATTTGCAAGCCATTATCGTATTGCAGATAGTGTGAATGTTAAAATTTACTCATATTGTCAAGCTATAGACAATGGAGGAGATCAATTCTATATATCTTCTCATTATGGCACGACACAAAATGCACAGACAGAGCTTGTTTTAACCACGCTGGAAGCGCCACAACTGTCTTTTGACAGCGATAGTAAAACGCTCAGTTGGAATAGTGTGGGGCAGGGAAGTAGCTATGATATATTAGTTGATGACAGGCCTGTGATAAGTAATTATAGTGAAACTTCAATAAATCTAGACCAACTTGCCGGCGTTGATTGGCTTGTAGAAAGAAAGGTTGTAGTAAAAAGTGTCAACGCAAAATATCTAGATTCTCAAGATTCAAATATAGTTTACATTAAACAACTCGCTCCAATTTCTAGTTTAAATATTATAGCTCAAGATGGTCAATATATTGCAGCATTTACTTTTACAAGTGACCTTACAAATATCAGTGGTGTTTTAGTTAATGGACAAAGTGAAAATGTAAGTTATATTGCAGGAGCAAATGGTGGATATTTTGTGATTAGCGACTTTGAAAGTACAATAAACTTGCAGGTATTGTCTCAAGATAGCCTTGATCATTATTATCTTGATTCACAAATCACTACATTTAATTTGCATGACATAGCCGAGAGTCAATTTGAATTAACTCTTAGCGGCGATACATTAAGCTGGAGCGAGCTAGCGAGCGATGCTATTGGGCAGAGCGCAAATAGCATAGTTTATACAATTTATGTTACAAATGGCGAGCGAACATATAATTTTACTACCACAGAAAACGAATATTCAATTCAGGATATTGAAGCGCAAATTGGAGTCATTTTATCTCAAGATGTTGAGATAAAAGTGGAAGCAAATGTTTTAGATTGTACTTTGACTTTGCAAAATAACCAAGCTGTTGGATATTACGGCAAAGCTGAGAGTAACACCACTTCAACACAAAAACTTGAAGAGGTGGGAGAAATAACCCATACCATCTCTCAGGACTCATCGGCATCGTCGCAGCTTGATGCATATTTGAATTCTTATGTCATTTTACAATGGCAAGATAAGTGGTCAGCGTTTGAAAATGTAGAGTTTAACATTGAAATCAACCAGGAGGATGAAACAACATCATTTACAACTGCGATTGCAGAGGGTGAAAATTATAGCTTATCTTTAAGCGATAATAGTTACAGTTTAACTTTAAGAAAAGGTCTTCTTTGGGCGGAAGAGGCCACAGTTATAATCAAAGTAATATGCAGCGGCAATATCACATCACAGCAAAGTCAAATTTTAATTGAAAGATTTAGCGATATAACAAATGCAACTGTCGATAATAATGGAGAATTAAATATTGATACATCTATTTTCGAAGATCAAGAACTACATTTCTTCATGGCTTTGACAATTGGCAGCGCATCTCAAGTAAATTACACCTTCTCTTCGAATGATCTTCCTCTCAATTTAAATGAAGATGAGAATTTGCTAAAGGGCAAATCTGGAGAGTATTCTATCAAGATAATCGTAATAGACGACGAATCAAATACTCTTCCATCGCTTTCCGCTTATGAAATTCGCGGACGAAAACTTCAGGGAGTCGAAAATCTATCAATAAATGAAAATGGAAATGTGGAAATAAGAGTATTCAGTGAAGACCAATCAAATATATCTTTTCATGCAAAGACCATAATAGGTTCAAATGAAGTAACAAAATTATTCACGCCTTCATTGCAAGAAGGGCAAACGAATATTTATGAAATATCTATGATGGATTTGCTTCAACTCTTCTTCAATGAATTAGATGGAACATTAAATTATCTCAGATCTCAAGAGTATACTTTTGCTATAACTGTAAGCCAGACAGGTTCAGTTACGGCAGATTGGCTGAGTATAGATTTCAATTATCAAACTGAAAGCGGCGCAAAAATACAAAGATCTAGTGATTACAGTCAGGACTTTATTGTATTTGATGTTTTAAATCAAACAGAAAGTCAAGATATGACACATACATTTTCTATTGAAATTATCTATCAAGGCGAAATTATAAAAATCTATAAAACAGCACAAGAGACAAGAGGTTGGTGGAAAAAGACCTCTCAAAATGATAATGGTGCTTTCACATCGACAAAAGGTAGCGACGAGAGCGAAGAGATAACATATTCAGCTTGCTATGCGATTAATTTAAGTGATATCTTATCAGAAATTGAATA
>USKO01000045.1 GCA_900555365.1 uncultured Bacillota bacterium | reverse complement strand
GCCGCTTTAGGTAACTTTTCCTCTTTGATTTTATGGAAATCACGTTTATATTCTATTGAGTAATTTTCTTTTATTTCCGTTAATACCTTTAAATCTTCAAAGCTTATATCATTAAAATCTTTGTTATTGCCATTATTATCTTTAAATGGATTATATGTTATCATACCATCTCCTATGATAACATCATAGCATAAATCTAATATTATTGCAATTTAAACAGTATATTACATCTCAAAATCTTTTTCTTTTTGCTTTCTTTTCTCTTTCAGTTTTTCAAGTTCACTAATTCTTTGTTCAATTTCTTCATCAGTCATTTCATCTTTAGAGAATTCCTCGGCTTGTTCTTTTTGTTTTTCTTGAATTTTTGTGTTAAGTCTATCAGTTGCTTCTCTTACATAATCACTATTAACAGAGTTATAAACTGTAATTGTTGTTTTTACATCTCTATGACCTAATAGTTGTTGAATTACTTTTGGATTTTCATTCATTTCAAAAAGCATATTAGAAAATGTATGTCTTAATCCATGAAAGTGGATATTAAATTTATTTAACCCATTTCTTTTTTTAAACCTATCAAATATTTTGCGACATCCTGAATAAGTTCTATAACTTCCATCATCATTAGCAAACACAAAAGATGTAGGAGATGTTAAAATTGTAGTCACAGCAGGGTCGGCTTGTTGCCTATGATTTTGTTTGTCTTTCCATTGTTTTAAAGTCTCTATGACAATATCGGCGACAGGTATTTCTCTTACACTGCAAGTTGTTTTCGTATCGCCAATGACTGTTATTCGGTCTTTAATATTACCTTGTTCATCAAACTTAGGCACTTGTGTTATCGCTCTTTCAACTTTTATTGTCTTGTTGTCAAAGTCTATATTTTTCCATTTTAAAGCAAGAGCCTCACCAATGCGAAGTCCCGCAAACATAAGAGTAATGCAAAGCGGTTTGATAAAATTTGCTTCATCTTTATTTAATGCGTTTAAAAATTTATCTCTAATCTCTGGTGGCATTGCTTTATATTTTTCATCATCGTTTGCTTGATAAATATTCCGTTTACCTTTAATTTTTACTTTAAGTGTAGGATTGACAAGTATCCATTTGTTATCAATTGCATATTCAAAAAATTGATTTAATAAGTGTTTGCATTTCTTGACGGTGTCATTGCTATAACCTTGTTCCATTAAATTATTGACTAATTTTTGTATAGCATAGTTATCTATTTCATAAACTTTCATTTTGCCTATTAGTGGGGCAATGTGCAATTTGAAATTTCTAATGTTGCCTTCAAATGTTCGTGGACTTACAGCACTCTTTTTGAAAGTCATAAGATATTCAAACATCAAAGTTTCTAAGTCATTTTGCTCAACCAAATCGTAAGAATTACTTTTCATTCTTCCACTAATTTCAGAAAGTTTTTTAACAACTTCTGCTCGAGATTTTCCATAAATAGTTTTTCGTATAATCTTTCCATTTTCATCATAGCCCATCGTTAGTGCTCCGCCCCAACGTCCATCACTTCTTTGGAATATCGAACCTTCATTATTTGCTCTACGAGTTCTCTTCACTGCTTTCTTTTTAGACATTTTGCACCTCACTTTGAGTATTGTTAAGTGTCAACCAAGTCACAAAATTAAGCACACTCACAACTTGTCTTTTGCCGACCTTTGTTGTTGGAAAAGTTTTGCTTCGCATAAGATTTCTCACATTATCTCTGCCAAGTCCAGTGATTTTGATAAGGTCCTCACAGCCTAAAAAATCTTTATTATATTTAGTTGAAATTCGGTCAACTTCCGCTTGTATAAGTTCATTTAAATTTAAGTTTGTATAGTTCATTTTGTCTCCTCAAAAAATTAAAATTTTCTTTTCTAAATCTATAAAATCTCTCTATTCTAAATTTTTGAGAAAGAACGCATAGTAGCCTTACTTCTTTCTGCATAATAACAAATTTTCTATATTTAAAAGGGCGTCTGGGTATCCCAGCAAAGCCCAAAATGACGAGAAAAACAAAAATTTTAAGTGTATCAGTTAAAAGTGCTTAATTTAGGCACTTTTTAGCACTTAAAATGATTTTTGTTTCTCGCTTATGCTCTATCTCATAATCTCTTAAATCGATTCATACCAAAATCACATTTCAAACTCTTTTTGTTTTCTATATCTCTCCAATTTGTTATAGAATTGCTTAAAGTTTTCCATTTCATAAATCTCTTGATTATGATAGTATTCAAGACAATCAAAAAGATATTGCCATTGCCTTTTCCTTTGGCGTTTTTTGTAATACCTATCTCGTCTTGTATAAGTTGTTATGCTTTCAATTTTATCTCTAATTTGACCAATCTCTAATGCTGTTTGAATTGTCTTATTTCCTAATCTTCGCATAATGTCTTGCTCGTAAATTTCAACATTGTATTCATCAGGAATATGCTTGTAATTTTCTTTTTGCCATTTCTCTAATTTGTAAAGTTCATATAAAAAATCATAAAACTTCTTTTCTAACTTTTTATCGCTCTTTATTAAATTTCTTGTTATATCATCAACATAAGATTTTACACTTTCCATATTCTCACTATCATAACTTATGCGTCCAGATTTAGGCATCATATCATACAAATTTAAGAGTTGCTTTTTAAGTCCTTTTCTTAGAGTTATTGCATTTGAAAACATTTCATACTTATCTGTTAAATCTTTTCTTGTTTTAACTATTTCAGCTGTTTTGTTAGTTAATGCTTTTTCGAAAATAGCTTTGCTTGTTATTAAAACATTTTTAGGTATTTTACCAGAGTGAAAAACAAGTTCGTTATTGTTTTTATAAAACTTTGGTTCTTTCTCGAAAAATGATATATGGATATGTTTATTCTCAGTGTTCTCGTGAAGCCCTGCATACCAAATGATATTGTCTTTATCTAGTCCTGCACGAGTAAAAAATTTAGGTAGTTCTTTTTTGATAAAGTTATATGCTTGTTCATAATCTCTGCAATACATTTCACCAAATTCTTCTCTAAATGAGATGACCATATCCCAAATGCAACTTTGAGTATTTCTTAATTGTTCTCTTAATTCTCGTTTTTGTTCATCGGTCAAAAGTCCATCTTTACTAAAAACGCCACAAGATTTTTCATTGTTGCCAACATACTTTGTATAATCTGTTGGGGTATTGTCTATTGAACCAGTGTCAACATAACTTACATAGTTATAACTTGCTGTGCAACTTAAAAATTCTCGTTTTGCAATTTCTTTTTCTTGACTAGGTTTGTATTTTTCTTTTGGTTTGTAATACTTACACAATAAAACAATATTGTCTTTCATCTTTTCATCCTTTCATAAATAGCATTTAAGACATCTTTCATTTGGTCAAGTCGAGATAAAATTTCATCTTCTTTCATCTCTTTAAAGGCAACTTGTTTTAAACACGCATTTAAAAACTCGTTAATTGACCCGTATTGGCTGTTTTCGTAAATCTCTTGTAATTTATCTACTAAACGCTTTTCTCGCAATCTAAGCATGTTTTGGCACTTAATTTTGCTATCTCTCATAGTTCCTCCTTTTGTTTAATTTGATTTTCTTAAAGTTTTAAGTTTAATTTTACATTTCACACCTCCTTTTTAAGTGATTTTACAATTGTCGCTGGTTCACCATTTGAACCTGCGGGAAAAGTTTTTTAACATTTGCACATAAATATTAACAATGTCGCATGTTCACCATTTGAACACGCGGTTAAAATTTGTATAAGAAAAAACACCATTGCAATTTGCAAAGATGTTTACTCCTTCTATATTATTAACTACATGTTTTTCTAAATCGTGGGGTCATTTTTAGCATTTTTTTAAAAAAGTTTAAATATATTTCATTTATATCCTTTCACTTATATACAAATCGTAATACACTTTTGCACCTAAAAGCCCCTAAAATAAAGGAATTTAAACTTAATAGTAAATTTTAATTTTTAATATCCCTCTATATTATTAAGGACATATTTTTTTATTTTGTCAGGTATAAACTTATGGTTTTATAAGCAATAGTTTCAAATTTTTTTATCCCTCTATTATATAAGGACATTTATTTGAAAAAAATTTAGGCAGTAATTGATTTTTTTAAAAAAAACTAAAAAAATATTTCATCACAAAAGAAAAAAGACACCAAACTGATGTCTTTTACTCATTTATTAAAAATGAATTTATCATAATCCAAAGTTTAAAATTATATTATAAATAATTCATTATTAATTTCTTGAACTTGTTTATTTTTAATCAATTGTTTTAATGATTCTGTCAATTTTTCAACTATATTATTTCCTTTTCTCGTAAATCCAAGAAGGTTTGCCATTGTAGTAAACAATCCTTCTTTAGATATACCAATGTTATTCTTAATAACTATCAACATGCCACTCGCAAGTTCATCGTTTGATATCATAAGAATATCTCTTGGTTCATCTCCGTCTTTTGGAATTCTCATTTCAATCTTCATGTTTTTATCAATTACATAATAATCTTTTATTCTAAAGACATTTTTTATGCTTCTCATATTGTAATTGAATTGCGATCTAACGACATTGGTTACCTTTTCACGACCAAAGAATCCAACCGTTTTTTTCAGCAATAATTCTTCAGTGATTGGGGCTTCCATAGCAACTAGATCGGGAACGGTATTCCAAAAACTTGGCAATTTTTTAGAATATATATCGTAGTTATTATAGGTTTTGAAAAGTGATTTTAATTCAGTATGATCAATTTCTTCTTCTACGATAAAATCTTGTTCTTCTTGTTGTTCTTGTGGTTGATTGCTATCTTTTAAAGCTTTGCTATCAGAATCAATTTCTTCCCTTTTATCAAATATCTCAATTGCTTTTTCAACTGCTGATATAAGTTTTTTCTTTTCAATTTCTTTATTTAAAAACCAATCAGTAGACCAAATACGATAGAATCTCCAGCCGAGTTTTTCTAGCACTTCTTGTCTTAATCTATCTCTATCACGAGTTGTTTTACCTGAATGATAGGTTGCTCCATCGCATTCAATAGCAAGGACATAGTCTGACTTGTTTGGATGTCTTACGCCAAGGTCAATTCTATAACCAGAACAACCAACTTGCATATCAACTTGATAACCAGCTTCTTTTAGGACATCATAAACTTCAATTTCAAAATCTGAATCCGCATCAACATTAGGGTCAACAATTAAGTTTTTGTTTACATTTATCATACCATGTTCTGCGCAGTCCAAATAATCTTTAAGAAGTTTTGCTCCAAGAGCCGAAGTTTTACTTAAATCTATATCAAAAGACTTAATTGAAGAAACCAATTTTACATTATATTTTGCTCTTGTAATTGCAACATTCAATCTGCGTTCTCCACCTTTTTTGTTTAATGGTCCGAAATTGTGGAGGAATCTACCTAGAGAATCTTTTGCGTATGCAACACTGAAAATGATAGTATCTCTTTCATCTCCTTGGACAGTTTCAAGGTTTTTAACAAAGAAAGGTTCAGGGCGCTTACTGTCAAAATATTCAGCAAACTTATCATCTTTTTCTCGGCGCTTTTGAATTATATCTTCAATTGCTTCTTGTTGTGAAATACTAAACGCAACAACACCAAGGCTTCTATCAGGATGATTTTTAAAGTGTTCAAATACAAGATCTACAACTTTTTCAGCTTCTATCATATTGCATTTGGATTTTCTATCAAAAATACCATCAGGAACATAGTAGAAGTCAACACCTGTATCTGCGTTATCTTTATGAGCAGATGGGAATGTTACCAATGTATTATCATAAAAGTTTGCGTTTGAGAAAGCAATTAAATCTTCCGTTTTACTTCTATAATGCCAATTCAATCTATTTTGATCAAATGTAGTTGTACACAAGTCAAGGATAGACTCA
>USKO01000044.1 GCA_900555365.1 uncultured Bacillota bacterium | reverse complement strand
CAAACGCCTTCTTGCCGATGTTGATCTTGAAAAAGAATCTAAATCTTTGAAAGAGTCACTTGTCAATTTGAAAGGACAAAGAAAGATTAAAGCTATGAAAAAGCTTGATGTTGTAGAATCTTTCCTAACAAGTGGAAATGATCCAACATGGATGGTACTTGATGTTATTCCTGTACTTCCACCTGATCTTCGTCCAATGGTTCCACTTGATGGTGGACGCTATGCAACTAGTGACTTAAATGATCTTTATAGAAGAGTTATCAACAGAAATAACCGTCTTAAGAAATTAATTGAACTTGGAGCGCCTGATGTAATTGTTCGTAATGAAAAGAGAATGCTTCAAGAGGCTGTAGATAATCTAATTGATAACGGTAAGCGTGGTAAAGCTGTTCAAAGCTCTAAACAGCGTGATCTTAAATCTCTTACAGCAATGCTTGGCGGAAAACAAGGTCGATTCAGACTGAACCTTCTTGGTAAGCGTGTAGACTACTCAGGCCGTTCAGTTATTGTTGTAGGTCCAGAACTTAAGATGTATCAATGTGGACTTCCAAAAGAGATGGCACTTGAACTTTTCAAACCATTCATCATGAACAGACTTGTTGATCTTAACAAATCAAATAATATCAAAGCTGCAAAGAGAATGATTGAAAGAGAAAAACCTGTTGTATGGGATATTCTCGCAGAAGTTATTAAAGACCATCCTGTATTTTTGAACCGTGCTCCAACACTTCATAGACTTTCAGTTCAAGCTTTTGAGCCTGTACTAGTAGAGGGTAGAGCTATCAAACTTCACCCATCTGTGTGCGGAGCTTTCAACGCCGACTTTGACGGTGACCAGATGTCAGTGCATGTTCCATTGTCAATTGATGCGCGCAGTGAAGCAAGAACATTAATGCTTGCATCTAACAATATTTTAAAATTATCAGATGGTGAGCCTATTGTTACTCCATCACAAGATATTGTACTTGGTTGCGCATACATGACACTAGAAAAGCCAGGAGTATTAGGTGAAGGCAGTATTTACTCTTCAAAAGAAGAGGCGATTATTGCATATCAAACTCAAAACCTTCATATTCAAGCGAAGATAAAAGTTAGACTCGAAAAAGAGGTTGATGGCAAAGTTTATTCTAAAATAATTGAGACAACTATTGGTAGAATTCTGTTTAATGAGCAAATACCACAAGATTTAGGATTTGTGGATAGATCAAATCCTGACAATATTTGCGAACTTGAATTCAATAAATTTGTAGTTAAAAAGGATTTAAGTAACATCTTAGCTCGATGCTATGATATACACGGGACTACAGAGTGTGCTAAACTTGTTGATAGAATAAAGGAAACTGGATATAAATATTCTACACTTGGCTCTCTAACTGTTAATGCATTTGATATTGCCGAGCCTGAAGAAAAACAACAAATAATTTCAGAGACTGAACAGAAAGTTATCGAGAATGAAAAACTATTTAAGCGTGGACTTATCACTCTTGATGAAAAAATCAGAAACAATATGCAACTTTGGACTGAGGCTAAAGATCAAGTCGCAAAAGCGCTCATTGATGGTATGGATGAATTTAATCCTCTTAAGATTATGTTCGTGTCTGGTGCGAGAGGTAATAAGGAGCAAATCAACTCACTTAGTGGTATGGTTGGACTAAAAACAACAGCATCTGGTGAAAAGATTGATGTGCCAATTAAATCATCATTTGTTAAAGGTTTAACTCCTATTGAATACTTCTTAACTGCAAGAGGTGCAAGAAAAGGTCTTACCGATACAGCACTTAAGACTGCGGACTCTGGATATTTAACTCGTCGTCTTGTTGATATATCTCAAGATGTTGTAGTGACAACTGAGGATTGTTTTGCAGATGCTGGCGAAAAAGTAAAAGGTGTTTTTGTTGGCGATCTTATCACTGATGGCGTTGTTCAAGAAAAAATGTCTGAAAGAATTTACGGCCGTGTTGCTGTTGACCAAGTAATCAATCCAAAGACTGGCAAAGTCATCGTTGAAGCCAATGAAATGATTACTAAAGATCAAGCAGAAGAAATCGAAAATGCCGGAATTAAACAAGTTCAAATTAGATCACTTTTCACATGCAGATGTAAACATGGAGTGTGCGCAAAGTGTTACGGCAGAGATCTTTCAAATAAGAAAATGGTTACTGTTGGTGAAGCTGTTGGTATTATCGCAGCTCAATCAATCGGTGAACCTGGTACTCAGCTGACAATGAGAACATTCCATACCGGTGGTGTTGCGTCTGCTACTGATATTACTCAAGGTCTTCCAAGAGTTGAAGAAATCTTCGAGGCAAGAAAACCAAAAGGTGAAGCTCTTCTTTCAGAAGTTGCTGGAAAGATTTCCATTAAACAAGATGCAAAATATTATTATTTCACTGTTGCATCTAGAGAAGGCGATATAGAATATGAAGCTAAAAAACCAGTTGTTCTCATGGTTAAAAATGGTGACACTGTAGAGCCAGGCTCTCAACTTACCGCTGGCGCAATAAACCCTTCAGATTTACTTCGTATGAAAGGTGTTAAAGGGCTTCAAGAATATCTGTTAAATCAAGTTATTTCAACTTATAGAAGCCAAGATGTTAAAGTTAATGACAAGCATGTCGAAATAGTAATTAGACAAATGCTGAAGAAAGTTAAAGTTGAGTCTGCTGGAGACACATCGCTTCTTCCAGGTGAAATCATTGATGTTTATCGCTGTGATGAAGAAAATGAGAAGATACTTCAAGAAGGTGGTGTTCCAGCTACTGTAAAGAGAATTCTTCTTGGAATTACAAAAGCTTCTCTTTCAACTGAAAGCTTCCTTTCAGCTGCTTCCTTCCAAGAGACATCAAGAACTCTGACTGATGCAGCTGTTAAAGGCAAAGTTGATAACTTAATTGGACTTAAAGAGAATGTCATTATTGGAAAACTTATTCCTGCCGGCACTGGACTTAAACAATATCGCTCAGTTATGCCAATTATCGTAAAAGATGAGCGAGGCGAGGAAGAAGAGACTCCATCATTTGACACCATAGCATAAAAATAAAAAAAGTCATAGTTTTGCTATGACTTTTTTTGTAGTTTTTGATTATTTTTATTGAGCATAGAAAATGCTCAACCGGAGCGGCTTAAATGAAACTTAGGCAGAAGCGCAGTTTAAATAAAAAAATAATATTTGATTACACTCAAACCGCATGGCGGAATAAAGATAAAAAATAAGAAATAAAAGTCGCGGCAAAAGCTTTTTATTGGGCACCCGCAAAATCTTAGATTTTGTGGGAAAAGGAGCAAACGAGCGATAATGCATAAGTTTGACAAAACTATGCCTGAGCGTAGTTTGTGACGCCGTTTGGCGCGAAGAGAAAAAACAAGCGCCACCGCCGATGGCACACCAAAGGTGATGCCTAGGCAGAAGCGCAGTTAAGAAGCAAAATGGCTAAACATAAATGAAACTTAAACCGCGTGGCGGAGTAAAGACTAAAAATAGAATACAAAAGTCGCGACAAAAGCTTTACGCTTTTCGTTTGGTCGCGATAGAGAAAAAACAAGCGCCCCCGCCGAATGGCACACCAAAGGTGTTGCCTAGGCAGAAGCGCAGTTTTTTCTATTGGTAGCCTCAAGGGGAATCGAACCCCTGATTCCGCCGTGAAAGGGCGATGTCTTAACCGCTTGACCATGAGGCCATATATCAAAAATAGGGAGAATTTTTTGATACTTTCCCATTATAAATGATACTATTTTACTTGTCAAGTATTTTTTCAATAAAAATTTATTTAAGTTGATTTCTTGCTACAGCGCAGGCATAGATTTTTTTAGCATTAGTAAGAAGAGCTGCACATGTGTTAATAGTTGCACATGTTGTAATGACATCGTCCACAAGCAGTATGGTTTTATTTTTGAAATTCACTCCTTCTTTGACGGTCATACTATCTTTCAAATTTTCCTGCCTGGCAGCGTAGTCTAGGTATTTTTGATTAGAGGTGACGACATTTTTGATAAGCAGCTCTTTAACAGGCTTATTGCAAAGTTTACCAAGCTCCTCGGCAATCAGAGCTGCAGGATTATAGCCTCTTTTTTTAATGGTCTTGGGATGTGAGGGGACTGGCGCTATTATATCAAATTCTATTTTTTCATCAAGAAGTCTTTGATAGATCAGTTTGGCAAATGGAGGAGCTAGATATTTAGCTCCATCGCTTTTTAATTTTAAAATTGCACTTCTAACCTTATCTTGATAATTTAGTGGACAAAAACATTTTGCAAAATAGCGCTTTCGAGCTAATGTCTTGTTCTTTTTGCCCTTTGTTTTACTTTGACAGTGATCACAGACAATATTGCCATCTTTTATTCTTGTATCACAATAGACGCATCTATTGCCATCATTGAAAATGTCTTCTTTAAGACATTCTTTGCAACTAGGATAATCATCGTCTAGGTCTCTTCCGCACAAAATGCATTTGATATCATTTGGGAAAAGAGTATCAAGAAAGACATTCTTTAATTTTATCATCATTTGTTTAAAATTCATCAGTGCTCCATTAGTCAAAGAGTTGTTTAATCTTTTTTTCTGCTTCAATCAAAAGATCTTTAAGTAAAGTTAATCTTTTTGCTGTGTATTTATTTGTTACCATTCGTTTTAGATTTTTTTGTTCACCAACAATGACGACCATCTTCTTAGCTCTTGTTACAGCGGTATAAATCAGGTTTTTAGTCAATATCATATTAGGACCGGCAATTGAAGGAATGATTACAATATCAAATTCACTTCCTTGGCTTTTGTGTATTGTAATTGCATATGCAAGCGAAAGCTGCCCAATTTCAGTGCGCGGGAAAATACATCGCCTTCCATCTTCAAACATTACGACAACTTCGCCAGTTTGATAGTCTATTAGTTCTATATAGCCGATATCGCCATTAAAAACGCCTTCACCTTCCTCTTCAATAAAGCTTGTTTGCTTTTTCCAAACAAGATTATAGTTGTTCGCAGTTTGCATAACCTTATCGCCAACCCGGAAGATTGTCTCTCCTACGGCGAGCTCCATTTTGGTGGTGGAAGGAGGGTTTAGGGCTTGTTGAAGACATTTATTTAAGTTGTCAATTCCGCAAACTCCAGCTTTCAAGGGTGCCAGCACTTGAATTTGCGAGCTTTCAAGTCCGGTATATTTTGGAAGCCTTCTAGCCACCATATCGACAATAGAATTTTTAATGTCATTAAGGTCTTCCTTTTCTTCAAAGAAAAAGTCGCTCGATGCGTTATTGATAATTGGCATCTTGCCATTGTTTATAAGGTGAGCATTCTCGGTAATCAAGCTTTTGTCGCTTTGCCTATAAATTTTGGTTAGCATAGATACAGTTATTATGCCGCTTTTAATTATGTCGTCAAGCACATTCCCGGCGCCCACACTTGGCAGTTGGTCCTTGTCTCCCACAAGCACTAGTTTGCAGTCGCGAGGAAGAGCCTTGCAAAGATGATTCATTAAAGCCGCGTCAACCATAGACACTTCGTCCACAATGACGGCATTGGTTTTAAAAGTATTATTTTCGTTATATACAAACCTGCTTATAGAAGCAAGATCGCCTGATGCTACTTCAAGTGCTCTATGGATTGTTTTTGCCTCTTCGCCTGTGGCGTCACTCATTCGTTTTGCCGCTCTTCCAGTCGGGGCAAGAAGCATAAATTTTTGGTTGTGAGCTTTTAATATTTCAATAATACATTTTATAATAGTTGTTTTACCAGTGCCCGGGCCCCCAGTAATGACACAAACGCCGCTGTTGATTGCATTAATGATTGCATTTTTTTGTTCCTGATGAAATTGAATGTTATGTTTTTCTTCAAAATGAGCTATTTCATCTTCTACATTGAGTTTTTGAAGCACTGGAGCGTTGTTTAAAAGTGCAAGTTTTTGAGCTACGCTAGTTTCATAGAAATAATATTTTGCAAGC
>USKO01000043.1 GCA_900555365.1 uncultured Bacillota bacterium | reverse complement strand
AGGCTATTTCAAATTATTTTTTTATTATAAAATTAAAAATCAAATTTTAATTTATGTTCCCGTGCTTTTATATCTTCTTAGTGATAGGTTGAAAATTATTATGCAAGGAATTATAAAGAGCATTCCAAATACAGGTGCGACTGCGCAAAGCCACATAGGCAGGTTGCCAATTCCAAGTAGATAGGAAAGAGGCAGATAATTGAAACATGCAATTGGAATAACAAAGGTGAAAATTCTTGTAAGCCACTTTGCATATATGTTTATAGGATAATAAGCCAATTCTTTGCTGCCATCGGTTATAACATTCACAAATTCCATCTTTTCGACAGTAAATATGCAGATGGAGGCGGATAGAATGAAAATTCCTGTGATGACCATTATTCCGCAAATTAATGTGGCAATTAGAACTAAAACCTTTAAAATGTTCCAGTCTATATTCAAATTGACAAGAGCAATGATAGTGATTGTAATGCCAAGAAGTATTCTTGGTATTTTTATTAATTCTATTTTAGAGCCCATAATTTGATAGTGAATATTTACCGGGCGTATTAGAATTCTATCAAATTCACCAGAGCCAATCAGTTGATTAAATTCATCATAGCCTCTTGCAAAGCATTCGCATGTTGAAAATACGGTAAAAATTATACCCATCATCAGCAAGCATTCATAGAAACCATATCCGGCAACTTGTTCAAACTGCATAAATAGCAGATAAACTCCTAAAACTTCGCCAACATTGACCAAGGCTTGTGTTAGTGCTATAAAAATTGTATTAGATCGGTATTGCATAGAAGAGTGCAGGTGCATTTTTAAATATTTTGTATACAGCATATTAACCTCCTTGGATGACCGTCTTTTTCAAGGCGGATCTTATCAGCAATTTACCAAGAATGATTAAGGCGATAAGCCAAGCAACTCCAATACCAAGGAATATTAATCCTTCAGTGATGCTTACATTGCCAATATAAATTCTAAATGGCAGGTCGCTTATAAATCTAAATGGCAGGTAGTTTATTACATTTTGTAAGGCTTGCGGCATAAGTGGAAGGGGAATAACGAGGCCGCCTAGCAAACCTGAAATAGTAGAAATAATAGTTGTAGGACCTCTTGGCGCAAGCGTCTTAAATGTAAGATAGGTGGCAAACATTGTGATAGCCATGTTAATACATAGTCCTAAGATTAGTCCAAGTACAGAAAGTAGCAATGCGAGTATGCTTACTGGAGCGCCAAGCGAGTAACCGGAAGGAAGAAATGCGGCTAAAATGACAATCCAAGGGAACCTCAATAGCACAGCTGCTATTTTTTGTCCTAAGCCAGCACTATACCACTGATTATATAGGTTGATAGGACGCACGAAGTTGTAACATATATTTCCGTTGACAATGTTTTTAATAAGTTTGTGGTCAGGAACAATGAATCTCATAGCGACAAATGCCTGTCCAAGCCAAATGTATGAGGCCATTTGTGCAATAGAAAATCCATCGACTGAGCCCGAACTAAGAAAGGCTCTATAAAGAAATATTTGAAGAAATCCCCAGAACACTTGAGTGATCACACCTGAGATGGCCTTAGCGCGATATTGAAGTTCACCTTTAAATTCCATGCGGAATATTCCATAATATGATTTACCCATGTTTTTCCTCCTAAGCCAGCTCATAATCTTTATAAAGTTTGGCTAGAATTTCATCAACACTTAGCGAGTAAACCTGAAAATCGACAATCTCATATTTCTCAGATATTTGATTCACGAAGTCTGTAGTATGGAATACTTTATCAGGTTTATTTTTCAAAGTTGCGTATTTTTTATTGTGAGAGACAACTTCATATCCTTCAAGAGAAATTTCATCGTACTCTTTTGCAAATTCTACTTCAATTGTTTTGAAAGAGGAATATTTGTTTTTGATATTATCAAAACTTCCTTGATATAATATCTGTCCTTTTCCTATCAAAATGATTTTGTTTGTAAGCGCCTCAATATCGCTCATGTCATGAGTGGTTAAAATGATTGTTGTGTTCCACTGCTTGTTTATGAGTTTAATAAAATCTCGAACGGCCAATTTCGTTACAGCATCAAGTCCAATTGTCGGTTCATCAAGAAACAATATTTTAGGGTGATGTAGTAGCGAGCCAGCAAGTTCACACTTCATCTTTTGTCCAAGCGACAACTGGCGAAGTGGCCTGCCTAATAGGTCCTCGAGATTTAATGTCTTATTAAGTAATTGTAATGTTTGTTCGTACTCATCTCTAGGAATTTTGTAAATGTCTCGTAGCAATTCAAAGCTATCTATCACTGGGACATCCCACCATAATTGACTTTTTTGTCCAAAAACAACTCCTATGTTTTTGACAAATTCTCGTCTATTTTTCCAGGGAGTATAACCAATGATCTCGCAATTCCCAGATGTTGGAGTGAGTATTCCGCTCATGATTTTTATCGTAGTACTTTTACCGGCACCGTTAGGGCCAATGTAGCCTACGATGTCTCCTTCATCGACTTTGAAGGAAACGTTTTTTAGGGCTTCGATAGTTTTATGCTTTCGTGCAAAGAAGTTTTTAAGCATACTAAACTTGCCCTTGGCCCGCAGGGGGACCTTGAAAGTCTTACTAATGTCAGTAAAGTCAATAATGCTTGCCATTTTTCTTTAACCTCCTTTTTTAGAAAAATTAGCTTAAGAAATTTTTGCAATGCAGCCATGATCTTTAAGACAAATTTCTTAATTTTCACAAAAAATAGTGAAAACAACCAATTATATCATATTTTGATGGATTATGTCAATAGTTTTTTAAAAATAATTTAACAAAATGTGAGTTTATATCAAAATTTTAAGAAAAATAGTTTTATTTTTAACATTTACCATCAAATTTTAAAAAGCAGAGAAAAAAAGTAAAAATAAATTGAAAGAAAGATGAATATGTGCTATAATTAAGAAGACTTTCACGCAAACATAAATGAAAAACATAGCACCTAAATCACAAAAATGATTTTAAAATCAGCAGAACCCTGCGAGCAATTTTATGCAAAAATACTAATTTAATATCTTCTACTACATCAGATAATATGAGCCCGTCCTATTCAAATGCTGAATCGCTATTGACATTATAATCAAAAGTGTATAATGCTTTGTAGTGGAAGTAAAAAGAAAATCTACATACTAAATCTACATACAACTTTGATTTTTACTTCATATTTATATGTTCTCGTGGCGTAATCGTATAACGCAGCGCCCTCCTAAGGCGAAGATTCCCGGTTAGAGTCCGGGCGGGAACACCAAATCGGTCAAACTGACCACTCAATATTATCAATGGTAGGCTTTTAGACCTACCATTTTTTATGCAAAGATTTTTTCCATTGCATCTATTGAATTATCTATATCTTGGCAATAGTGCGTATAAATTTTGAGTGTTATATCACTATTAGCGTGTCCCGCAAGTTTTGAAACAACATTCACAGGCACGCCTTGACTGACCATTCTCGTTATCCATGTGTGCCTTATCTTATGACACGACACCTTTTTACAGCCCGCTTTCATAAGATAAGTTTTGAGCAGTTTATTTAGATAGTGCGGAAAGCGTGGAGTGCCGTCCGTATTACAAAAGATAGCACCACACTTATCAAACTTTTTATCGTTTTCCTTTAACATATCATACAACTCTTTAAACTGCACAAGTTTATCATAAAGCCTATTGCAGATATGCAAAGTTCGTTTAGAATACTTCGTCTTTAACTCTTTCGTAATAACCCCCTTATTATTGATATATAGACGATTTCTTTTTATCTTTATCAAGCGATTTTCAAAGTCTATATCCTGCCATTCAAGTCCGCATAGTTCACAAGTCCTTATTCCAGTGGTCGCCAAAATATAAAGTGGAATGATTTTCCAAACATCTTCTTCTCTATCTAAGGCTTTCATAAAGTTATCAAACTCTTCGGCGGTTAAAATTTCTATCTCTTTGGACGGCTCGCCACCTATAACATTATTAAGGTAGGCACTCGTGGCATAGTTTCGATTTACAAGTTCAATAGACATAGCGTAGTTATAAATCGTGCTTAAAACTCGCTTGTATTTCATTATCGTTTCTTTACGATAGTGCTTTTCAATTGTAATCTTTTCAAAATACTCAAAGGTGTTAAGATTAAAGAACTCGCAGATAAGTTTCGCAGAGTTTAACTCAATCATTTCTCCCTTTCGTGCATAGTAAAGTGTAGGACGGTTGAAACTACTTTCTCGGCTCGCTTTCTTAACTCCATATGCTTTCACTAACTCGTCAAATTCGACCGCTTTATTCGGCTTGATTTTAGCCCTTGAAACCTTATAAAGACTCTCATTCATATTTACAAAAAACTGTTGAATATCAAAAGCCTTCAAATCTACAAACCTTTTATTCCCAAAAAAGTTTGACATTCTTTTTATGCACTCGACAGCACGCAGATAATAGTTATCTGACATGTTGTATTTCCTAGTGTTCAGCCAAACATTTGCAACTTGTTCAAAGGTAGCCATAGAGAGTTCGTGAATATGACCTTCACGATACTCCTTTTCCCATTGCTCAGCGAATGCATTGGCAGCCTTTTCAGCACGCACACCCGAAAGATTATTCTCGTTCTTCCAAGTGGTGCAAACAAACTTTGACCGTCCGTTCGCACCTTTAACCTTGATTTGAATGCCATAATTGACTTTTCCGTTTTTCAATACTCTCTTGTAAATCGTCGCCATTTTCAGCCTCCTTTACTTCATAAGGAACGAAATAGTAAATTCCTTGTGTTTTCAACTTAATGAATTTATAGAGTTCTTTTCGTAGCCACTCATTAAATTCTTCTCCCTTTAATCTTTTATCATTAGAAATACTTTTTCTATGATATTTATTTTTTCCAGTCATAGAGTTTCTGCACAAAATATGCAGTTCCAGAGTGTCAGATATACCTATCTCATAAAAGCCATTATATGAGTAATATCTAGGTATATCTAGTTTTTCTATGATTTTTTCTAAAACTTCCATTTTTACAAACTCCTTTTAATTTATATTTTTTGTCAGGTCAAGTTTTAAAAACTCTCCTAGACTATTTAAGTTTATTAAAATCTTCCCGCCAGCATTCAAAACTTGAATCTGACCGCTTTTACAAAGCGTTCGCAGATAATAAAGTGTTATAGATGTATTTTTATCTAAACTCTTAATGATATCTAGCGTTTCGCTGATAGTCCTATACATAATCATCACCTCCTTTTATTTTTAAATTTTCATTCCTAATTTAAGGACTCTTTCAATTTAATTAATTCCGTGTAAATCGGCAAATGTAAAGTATTCTGCTTAAATTTACCGAAAAACAGTATTCTTTTTGGAATTCCGTCTTTATTCTAGCATAAGATACAAAGCAAAAACCGAAAGTCGCAATTCGTTTTCAAAATTTTAATTTTTATGATATAATTTATCTAATCGGTAAATGACTTTCCGATTTAAGGGAGATAATATGGATTATTTATTAGAAATAAAAGAAAAAATAGACGAATTGGGATTGACTTACAAAGAGGTAGCATATGATTTGAATTATAATAATAAAACATTATATAACCACCTAAGTGGAAGAACTAAAGATATGGGATATTATAACCTCTTAAAATTATTAAATTATTTAAATAAGCGTATAGATGATTATAATATGGAAGAAAAAATTTTTGCGCCTAAAATGCCAGAAGTTGAAAATCTATCTACAAATAAAATTTTAACTCAGTATGTAACTGAACGAATTAAAATAATAGATGATTTACATCTATCAGATATTGACACCACCTCAATAAAAGAAAAATATAATTTTTTAAGAAACATTGAAAATTTAGAAGATAAATATCATGTAAATGGTCTTTTTACAATTGCTAACTACCCTGAATTTGAATTTTTAAGATGTATGTTTAACAGTCCAAACTTAAAAAAATGGGTTAATGATTTACAAAATGAGTTTAAGTCAAT
>USKO01000042.1 GCA_900555365.1 uncultured Bacillota bacterium | reverse complement strand
TAATGAATCCATTTCCAGTTTGCTCGATATAATCAATTAAAGGGGAGTTTGAACTTGTTAAACTGCCGAGCATATTTAATATGTTATAGATTTGAGAGATTAAATTGTCTGATTGTAATATGCTATTAAGATCGGCAGAAAGTTTTATTTCAGAGAATTGGAGATAGATCATTCCATCGACAAAATTAATAGACATTTGTTGACCTAAAATGTCAATTTGAATATTTGCAAAAATCTCATCTTTCAAATTGATATCAAATAGCACTGGAATATTTAAGCCCATAAATTCAATATCAATCTGTCCTGACAGGGCATCTTCATTTAACAGGTTTGCAATATTTTCTATTGTCGGAATTAAGATTGCTGCGTCTATATAACTATCGCTGTCCTCTTTAAGTGCAATTTCACCTTGAGGGGAGGTTTTTAATAATAGATCAAAATTATCATTTTCAATTTTTAAACTATCAAATTTTGCCTCTTGAATGGTTAAAATAGCCTTTCCAAAATCTTCTATAGCAATAGTAGTTACATTTCCATCGTTTGTGATGTTATTTAAGAACGATAAGTCAAGTAAAGAGAAGTCAATATTTGCAATATCAAAATTTACAAGGTTAAATGCGTTTATAATGCCTTGAAGATCCTTGTTTTGAATGGCTTCAACTAAGGCATTAATAAATTCTGATGGGAGGTCAATTCCTAAGTATTCGTTTGCAAGCGTCTCTAATTTTTCAAGGTCACCGATATTAAATTTTAGATATATGTTAGAAAATTCGAGATATATTGTGTCCTTTATAAATATTAAATTTGCTTCATTTTCGCCGATGTCAAGAGAGAGCTTAGTGTTTAATGATGAAAGCTCAAAATCTAAATGTCCATTGATTTCATCGTCACCTAAAGCGGCCGAAATATCAAGAGAAATGACATCTTTTGTTAAAAGGTCTGTTGCTGCTAAAACAATGTTTGTTATATCAGTATAACCTTCGAAATTGTCCTTAACTACAACATCTTGTGGGTATTCTATATTTCCTTGCAGCGAAATTGTGGTTTCTTCATTTAAATTAAAAGTTGGAATTGAGAATTCTTGAAGAGAATATTTAAGATCTGTTACAAGTTTTAATGAACCGATAAAAGGAACTTCAATATCAAGAGTTATTTGATTATTTGTCTTAACCTCTGTAAAGTTTTTAAGCATAATTAGAATATCATCAATGCTCAAGCTAGACAGATCAAGCCCAGCATAACTAATCAGAGAGCCGACTATTTCAATTAGCGGATTTATTGCATCTTGAGTATAGAAATAAATCTTGTTGCCTTGCAAGTCAAAATAGGCTGTTTGATTTAGGTATGCAAAATTTATATTGAAAGTATTGTCAGCGGCGATGAATTCTATTTGTCCTTCTAAGTTTAAATTTTCGTTTTCACTTGGAATATTTGTTTGCGCGTTGATTGATAGGGTGGATAAGTTTTCGCCAGTTTGTATTTCAATATCCATCTCTAGATCAATCGCATTACTTGATGATATATTGTTGACAATTTGTGTAAGCTGATATGGCGGCGTATCATTATCATTCGCTGCACCGTTTTGAAGAGTTGAAGAAAGCTTGATAGCTCCAAAAGCAGATGCTATCGAAATTACCAAGTATAAAATTGAATATAATACAATTTTTCTTTTCATTCTTCCCTCTAAAAATTAAATTGAAATTCGGTATGAAGTGACCCTGTACATTTTGCACCCATTGAAAATTTTACTGCGGTATAGCTTTCTGTCGTATCAAATGATACAAAGTTCCATTCGTCGTCAATAGTTATCACTTGCGAAATCGATGTGAAGACTGGATCTGCCTCTAAGCTTCCCGATCTCTTAACTTGTTTATAGTAATTAAGTACGCTGTAGATTGGATGAAGCTCAAAAGTGAAGGAGTATGAGCCGTCCTCGTTTGCTGATACAGTTACCTGGTCATAATTAAGAATTGTTTTTTCAGAGATGATATAAGGATTGAGTGTGTAAAGATAATTTCCAGTAAGATCTTTATATTCTTCAAGAGATATTGTCTGATCTGGACTCCACTGCGCTGTCATGCTGCCGTCGTCATTTTGAGTTATCGAAGATCCGCTATTAATAGTTACGATATTTTCTCCTTTCTTTAATTCGTCTTTTGTGGCAACTTGAAGCAAGCCAACGCTAATACTCTCAAAGGTGTAAGTTTCTCCATCAAAGTATTTTGCGCTATAAATCGATTGGGGAGAAATTGTTGAAACATTGCCTATACCAATAGCGCTATAACTAGTCGCACGCTCTGCATTATAAAGAGCAAGTAAAAAGTTGTCTAGCGCGGAAAGAGAAAGGGGAGTGATTTGATTTTCATTTGCAATGTTTACAAAATCTTCTTTGTCTTCTTCGCTTGTAATTCCCAGCTTTTCAAAAGGAGCGTCATAGTCAGGAAGATAATCTCCCACATTGTAAGCACTGTAGTCGACATTGCTCTTAAGAACAGAATTGAAATACCAAACACCAAGTCCGCTGCCAGTGAATATGCCAAGGACTAAGAGAATTGCAAGAGCACGCATATTCTTTTTAAAAGTTCCCTTTTGATATTCCTTTTCTTTGCGTTCATTCTCGATTCTTTGGCGTTCTTTTTTTGAAAGCCTTCTAGTTGTTGACTTTGACTTTAAAATCTTATGTCTTTTAAATTTATATGTCCTAAAAATCTTTCCATAGCTTTTCACATAAAAAGCATGACTTTCTTTAGAAGCCAAGGTTAGAGTTGAGTCAATTAGTTTTATATAAGAAGAAAATTTTGTTTTCCTATCAGTCATGTTATGCACCCCAAAAAAGGTTCGGCACACATACCTATTTTGTCGTAGTTCAATTTATATATATGTAAACATGGCTTGTCCATGTGACTAAAATCTAGAAAATTTAAGGAGCGGTCTTCAACGACTAAAACGGATATGTTGCTAATCTATTTGATAATTCATCTTGCTCTAGCATGCTAGAGTCAACCCCTTAAGTATGTAGCAGATATTTTTACTACATTAATATTATATAATATAAAAAATCATATGTCAACAGTATTTTTAAATTTTATTGAAAAACCATCAAATTTTTCTTTAAAAAACCTAATAAAAATTTATTATTTTGCATATTTATTCACGCAAATTGCTTGACTTAGAAAAAATCATTGACTATACTAATCATAAACTTAAAAAGTTTTTGACAAAGGAGAAAAAATGGCTAATATTGAAGCGGTTAAAAATGTGGTAACAAAGAATATCGACAACTTTATGAAAGATTTAAAGGAAGCACTTTTAGAGGGAAGTATTGAAGATGAATTTTGGTATATATTAAAAAGCTATATTAAGTTAAATAATATGCCTCAAGAAGAGAGAATTGATGAGGCTGTAAGGCAGATAATACAACAGACCAAATATTCAAAATATTTTAAGGGAGCAGACAAATCTAAAGCTATTGAAGAATTTGAAAATATCTTTCAAAAACCTTTTGAAAACAAAGAAAATAGTTATAAAAATATAATTATTAATGAGACCGAAAATTCTTTAATTATGAAAGTTTTGGATGGCAAAAAATCGACCAAATCGGGTATTAATAATGATAAGACTAGATATCTTGGAGATATTGATATGTTTAACGAGGCAGACGAGTTGTTGACAGAGGATTATTTGACAAAAATCAAAGCGATGGGCGGTGAAGAAGGAGTAGAGAGGGCTTTAGAATATGGCAAAAGCCTTGCTCAAACAATCATTGAAAATAAGATGGAATATTATAACAATGTGGTGGAATATTTAGTAGGGTTTTACGCAAATATTGCCATTGCTAAATTAGAGGAAGAGGAGAAGGATGAAGATTTAGAGGTGGGCTAATAAAATATTTGTAAAAAGTATACAAAAATGCTTGACAAAGATTAAGTATTTATATAAAATATAAGCGTCTTTATTTAAGGCGCTTTTTGTTTGTATTAGCCCCACAAAGAAAATTTGCCTGTAAAGAAAAAGAGGGTCTATCCCGAAGAAGACCTTATGTTTAAATAAATTACAAAATTTTTTCGGAGGAATTTAATGAAAACTTACATGGCAAAACCAGCCGACATTGAAAGAAAATGGCTTCTTATTGATGCAGCCGGACAACCACTTGGAAGAGTTGCAACAATGGTCGCTGATATATTAACAGGTAAAAAGAAAACAATCTATACTCCACATGTGGACTGTGGGGATTATTGCATAGTTATCAATACAGATAAAATTGTGCTTACAGGCAATAAGCTTGAGGATAAAAAACTACGATGGCATACAGGATATCCTGGTGGACTTAAAGAAATCAAATATGCCACTCTTATGAAGGATAATTCTCCAAAAGCGCTTCAAGTTGCTGTAAAAGGAATGCTTCCTAAGACATCTCTTGGAAGAAAACAAATTACAAGATTACACATCTATAAAAATGAAGAGCATTCTCAACAAGCTCAAAAGCCTGAAAAAGTTGAGATAAAAGGAGCTAGAAACTAATGGCAGAGAAAAAAGTAAAAGCAGTCAGTCAAATTATTTCAACTGGCAGAAGAAAGAAATCTATTGCAAGAGTAAGACTTTTCCCAGGAACAGGAAAATATATTGTTAATGGCAGAGATATGGGTGAATATCTCCAAAGAGATACACTTCTTTTAGTTGCTCGCCAACCATTTGAGCTCACTTCAACAGGGGATAAATATGACGTAATAGCACGCGTTCATGGCGGTGGTATATCAGGTCAAGCAGGTGCTTTATGTCATGGAATAGCAAGAGCACTTGTTAAGGCAGATGAGCAGCTTAAACCGGAGCTTAAGAAAGCAGGACTTCTTACTCGTGATCCAAGAATGAAGGAAAGAAAGAAATACGGTCTCAAGAAAGCTAGAAAAGCATCACAATTCTCAAAGAGATAATATTACGAACAAAAGATATGCAAAAGCGCATATCTTTTTTATGCTATTTAAATTCAAATTCTAAATGTAAATAAGTTGAATAGAATTTGTTTTGATTAATATGAAAAATATGTTATAAAAATATTAAAGGAGAAAAAATGATTTACGATATATTGATAATTGGTGGCGGTCCTGCCGGGATTAGCGCGGCTATTTATGCCAAAAGAGCGGGCAGAGAGGTTGCGATAATTGAAAAAGCATTGCCAGGAGGTCAGCTTGGTCTAATAGGTCAGATAGAAAATTATGCTGGTTTTAGCAAAGTGGACGGAAATGAACTTGCATATAAATTCTATCAGCATGCGCTTAACCTGAATATTCCTTTCATCATGCAAGAGGCTCAAGAATTCGATTTAAATGGCATTATCAAATATGTCAAATGCAATAAAGATACCTTCAAAGCTAAAGCTATAATACTTGCTCTAGGAAGTCATTCAAGGGAACTTAATATTGAAGGCGAAGAGAGATTGAAGGGGCGCGGAGTAAGTTATTGCGCTCTTTGTGATGGTAATTTTTTTAAGGGCAAAGATGTTGCGGTAGTCGGTTCTGGCGATAGCGCTTTTTCTGATGGCGTCTATCTTTCTAATATCTGCAGGAAGGTATATATTCTTACAAAGGACAAATTAAAATTGCATAATTATGCAGAAGACGAGTTTGATAATAAAAGCAATGTTATCATGCTAAAAAATGCAATTTCTCAAAAGATTGAGGGTGATGATAAAGTAGAAAAACTTGTGTATGTTCAAGATGGAAAAACTAGTTTCCTTGATGTAGATGCGATCTTTGTTGCGATTGGCAGGCGACCTGATACAGCAGCGCTCAAAGGCAAGATTGAAATGAATGAATCTGGATTTATAAAAACAGACGATTTGATGCGAACAAATATCGATGGCGTTTTTGCTTGTGGAGATCTGCGAACAGATAGCATACGCCAAATTGCTACTGCAGTGGGAGATGGAGCAGTGGCTGGAACTGAAGCAAGTAAATATGTGATTAGATTAAATCACGCTCATAAAGATATGTTTGCTTAATATAAACTATGTGATGTTGTTTTGCTCGCTTTGCTTACGCAAACCAAGTTTGCTTACGCAAAAACACAATAAATTGTGTTCATCACATAGTATGTATAACCATCAGCCTCACTCTTGCAAGCAAGTTCGGCTT
>USKO01000041.1 GCA_900555365.1 uncultured Bacillota bacterium | reverse complement strand
CCTAAATATGTAAAATTTACAATTTCTAAAATTATTGCACATACTATAAACATTAAAGGCAATAAAAACCTGTTATATGGAACTTGTTTTTCTTTAACTTTCATTTTTTCTCCAGTGTTTGAATAAAATTACTTTTTTTATGCTAAATTCACGATTTTTTATTGACAAGCGTGGGGAGAGGGAAATGATATACTCTTGTCAACAGAAAATATCAATCTAACTAGATTATAATACTTTATTTTCTCTTTTTCAAGTCTAAAATCGATATTTATTCAAAATTGTGTCATAAAACATCAAATTTCTAATAAAGGAAATCTAATATGAAAAAATTTCTAGTCTTATTATTTTTTATACTTTTTATGGCGATATGTGAAGTTGGCAAATATTTTTTCAACTATCAATTTTTCTATGTTGCACTCACCTTTCAAGTATTGGGCATGATTTTAGCTGTTTGGATCTTTGCTTCTAAGAAAACATATAACAAAATTTTATCAGTCTTTAGTTTTATTCTATGTCTTACCCTTTCTTTGCAAAATTTTGTAATATTGACAGAACACAAAAATGGATCAGGTAACTATGAGTACATAGTTCACGGTGCAGGCGGATTAGATGGAAACAGTTACCTCAACAGCCAGGAAGGCTTTATATATTATGTGCAAAATGGCTATAAATATATTGAACTTGATTTTCTTTACACAAGCGATGGTCAGATCGTTTGCAGCCACTTCTTTGAGCATTCAGACGAATTAAACTTTTATTCCCGTCCTACATTTGAACAATTCTCTTCCACCCTTCTAGAAGGAAAATATCACGGCATAACCATGCCATGGTTAATTCAAAATCTTGAAATGTATAGCGATATTACAATTATTTTTGATACCAAAGAAGAAGACACTCAAAATATGCTTGAAGATCTTTCATATATTCTGCAGCAAAATGATATTGACTTAAATAGATTTATTATTCAAGTATATAGCAAGGAAAACTATGAGCAAATTAAAGAAAATAATGAAATAAAATTCACGCGTTTTTGGTATACAAACTATAAAATGCATTATAATAGTCCACAAATTTTGAATTTTTTTGAAGATAAAAGTGACATTGAAGCCTATGTACTTTACATTCTAGACTGGTGGGTCTTTACCGAATTTGACTTTAATACCTCAAAATCAATTGTGGTACACACTGTTCACGACAAAGGTTTTAGCGATTTTATCACTTCTAAAAATGTTGATTATGTATATATTGATGAACCTTTAGAATAATATTTAAAATATCAAATCAAATTTGCTTGCAAAAATATTGTATTTTAAAACTATTTGCTAGAGAAAAATACAAATTGGTCAAATTTAGGCTAAATGCAAATTAGTCAAATTTAAGTTGAATTTTGACTAAATTTACATTGGTTTAATTTAATTTTATTAAAAAGTTAAAAAATAAAAATCGCACTTAAATAAGTGCGATTTTTAGCCTAAACATAATGGAACAATTATTCCTGCAATAACTATAAGTAGGCAGATAATGTAAAGAACTTTCCATACAACTGGCTTTGGTCTTACATAACGCCAAGCAAGTATTGCAACAATAACTATCATGATTGCAGTAGCAATACCTTGCAGAATTCTTACTGCAGTCATTAGCTTATTTGCATCAATAGCAGATAAGATAAGAGATACTGCATAAAGAAAGGTAACTGCAACTATCATCCAAAAAGATATTTTGTTTAGTCCCCATACGCTACTTTTCCTAGAAGAGCTTGACGATGAACTTGATGACTTGGTTGATTTGCTACTTGACGATTTTTTTGTTGCCATATTCTCAATCCTCCTAACATTAAATATTATACTATCAAAAAAAATATCTGTCAATTTAAAAAAGCTTTTTTCTATTTTTTATCATCAATTTTTTCGCTCAGCATCATTAAATAAGGTATGTACTCTTCCCACCTATAACTTCTTATAGGCATAGGCGGATTATTTTTAAAATATAAAACTAGAGCGGGCTTAATTCCATGATAATCGTCAAAAAATTGATAGCGTTCTAGCTGACCATTTAAAATCAATTTTTTTATTTTTGCATGATAATTGAAATATGCCATGTTTTTATTTTCTGCATTAATTAACTTTTTATGTTAACCAAGAGCTACATCTAATATCATCATCAGCACAAAACCTATTACAAACCCCCATGTTCCGATATTAGAACCACTCTTCAACTTGGCGTCTGGAAGAAGTTCCTCCGCGACAACAAATAGCATCGCGCCTGCTGAAAAAGCTAAAAGCCAAGGCATTACGCTTGCAAGCACGCCTGACAAAAAAATCCCTATCACTGCCATTATTGGCTCAACTACTGCGCTAGCCACCCCAAGAAAAAATCCCTTTTTCTTTGAATTTGTCTCCTCTTTAATTGGCAAACTTAACGCCGCACCTTCAGGAAAATTTTGTATGCCAATACCAATAGCCAGCCATAGCGCCGAATAGAAGGCTGAATTCCCGCCAATTAAAAAGGCATTTCCAAATGCAAGCCCAACAGCGAGTCCTTCAGGAATATTGTGCAAGGTGACTGCTAAAAACAGTTTTCCACTTCTCGATAGCGCCCTAAAATTGTTGTTTTTGTTTTTACGGTTTATAAAGAGAGCTATAATTTTGTCGATTATGACAAGAAACATCCCTCCAAGTATTATTCCAACAGCAGCTGGAACAAAACTGAACGAACCATAACTTCCCGACTGCTCAATAGCAGGAATAAGTAATGACCAAATTGATGCTGCTATCATAAGTCCAGACGAAAAACCTAAAAACAGGCTATTTATCTTTTCGCTTATATTCTTTTTGAAAAGAAATACTATGGCGCTACCAAGCGAAGTCATTAAAAATATGAATGCAATACCAAGAGCTGTAATTGTGATCTCGTTCACCTTTTCTCCTTGTGCACAAATCCCCCACTATCAATATATAATCCTGCCAAAGTGATTTGTTACAAGATTAGTGGCAATTTATTGTTTTCTACGCAAAAATGCAAAAAAATAACCGCTTAAAAACGGTTATTAATTTTTTGTAAGTTCTTTTTTGGAGCTATTTATTGCTTTTACTATATTTGAGATAACTTTGTTTTTATTAAGCCACCAGTCTCGACTCCAAACCCTCATAATCTTCCATCCGCGCGATGAGAGGAATTTATTCCTATATACATCTCGCTCCAAAATTGAGTCACTGCTATTGTATGCAGCATAATCACACTCTATACCGAGCAAATATCTATCAAGTTTTTTATCGTAAACAGCTAGTGAAATCTTGTAATTGGTATTGCCAAGATTGGTTTCTACGCTATAGCCAAGCTTTTCTAGTTCTTCTTTTATATTTTCTTCAAGCTGATTGGTTACAATCGTTTCTGTCGGCTCGGCTAAAGCTGGCTTAAATTCATCTAAAATGTATTTTATTTCTTTGCTCTTTTTGTTTGAAACGGCTCTGACATACTTTAAATAGCTTTTGAAAATTTTTGGCCCAGCGTTTTTAGTCCCATCAACCATCAGCTCCTCAGGCTCAATGCTGGTAACCACATATATTTTCTCTTTCGCTCTAGTTACTGCAACATTTAAACGATTTTCGCCGCCCTCGACTGAAAGTGGGCCAAAATGTGCAACAACTTTGCCATATTCGTTTCTTGCATAGCCAATACTGAAAATAATTATATCGCGCTCATCACCTTGAACATTTTCAAGATTTTTGATAAATATGGAGGTATCTTCACCATTTTCTTTTCTATTTTGTTCTCTAATGTATGCATCGCGGAAAGCTGAGTCTTTTTGGCATTCTTTATCGATGGCATCTTCAATAGCACCTTCCTGCTCAGTGTTGAAAGTGATAATACCTATTGAGCTTTTATTTCTCTTGTTTTTGATCAATTTTTTTAGTAAAGTCACAATTGCATTTGCTTCTTCTTGATTTTTTCGACCAAGCCATCTGCCGTTGACCTTGATTCTCTCAATTGGTTTTGCACCTATATTTTTAGAAATATTTGGTGCTATTTGCAATTTTCCGTCATAAAACGCGTAGTTTGAAAAATTGATGAGCTCTTCATTCTTACTTCTATAGTGGTATGTGAGATTTGTGCTGTTGTATCTTGAAGTTGCAAGGTCAAGTAAACTTTCCACCTCCAGCGCAGCTTGAGATGCAAGATCTAAATCCTCCTCGCTGTCATTACCCATATATCTTTTCATGAAAGTAGCTGTAGGACGAAGTTGTTTTGAGTCACCTGCTACGACAATGTATTTTCCGCGGTAGATCGTTGGAATTGTATTTTCAATGAATACCTGGCTCGCCTCATCAAATAGAATGATGTCAAACATATTTTTCTTTAGTGGAAAAATCATTGAAACGCTTTCTGGCGACAAAAGCCAGCATGGAAAAAGCTTAAGAAGATAATCGCCATATAAATCCATTAAACGCCTGATAGGCATTAATCCTTGTTGCTTGGTTATTTGATAAAGATAATTTTTATTGTTCTCCTCATCATTTTTAAAATGCTCAATGTATTCTTCTTTAAATTTATCAAGACATATCGTACTTGAAATATTTTTTTCTTCTTCTTTAAGTGATAGAATTCTATTTCTTATATTTTCAAAATCTATTATCTTTGAAAGTTTTGTCTTGTTAAGCTCTTCGTATTTAACAGCTTCGTGATAAACTCTTATCTCTAAAAGTTTGTTTATTACCTCTTTAAATTGTTTTAATGTCTTTGAATTGGTAAAAGCAAAATTCAAGATTATTTTTTCCTCATTAGTAAGCCCTCTTAATGCAACATTGATATCTCTTATCTCTACATAATCATCCAGCGCGCTTAGTAACAACTTCAAGAAAATAGTGTTGCCATTTATGATATTATCAACGGTCATTAAATAACCTTTTTTGTCTAGCACTTTTTCAAGAAGCGAATAGTTGTTTATGTATTGCTCTATCTCTGTTTTAGTCTGTTCAAATTGCTGGGCTATTTCATTCTCTTTCTTATTAAGTTGATATTTTACAAATGGATAGGCAGGGAAGATAACTTTTGATACGCTTAAAGCCTTGTTTAATTTGGGATAATCAATTTTGGAAATCATTTTGATAAGTGGCTTTAAATTTTTATCATTTCCATTGCCATTCTCAAGCATATACACCATCAATGATCTAGCATGAGGATGTGAGGCTGTATCAAATGGAATAATAGTCTTGGCTATTAGACCATTAAGATAGCTTTTCATCTGATTGATAACATGAATATCTACATCGGCCTTTATATGATCAATTAAAGGATTGGTCTTTTTAAGCTCTATATATCTATAATACAGCGCGCTTTTATTCTTTTCTCTTATAACTCGCAAAGTTTGAGAAAGATTTCTATAGTCAAGCTTCATAAGTTCGTGATTTTTGAGCATCTGCTTGTAAATCACATAATCATTGCTATTTTTGCCTATTTTAGCCGAACTTGCATACATCTCCTGCAAGGTCAAGCCAAATGGAGTTTTTGTAAATAGCGTGTCTGAAATAACCTGAAGCTCACCAATTTCCTTATTTAAATTTTCTTCAACCTGCTTAAAATCTTCAATGTTCTCGTTCGGATGATAATTTTCCATTACTGCTTGATGAGTTTTATTGACCCTTTCATAAAAAGCAATTTTATTTTTCTCAGGATCAGTTATGAACATACATTTTGAATTTAAGCTTTTAAGTCTGTTAAATACGACATCTAGTGCAGCTTTCTTTTGTGAAACCACTAAAACTCTTTTATTCTTACAAATGGCATCAGAGATAATATTTACTATTGTCTGAGATTTACCTGTCCCAGGAGGACCATAAATTACCATATTACCTGATTGATTTATTTTCTCAATAGCACTCTCTTGAGCATAGTCAAGGTCATTTATCGTATAAATTTCGTCTTGAGGCTTTTTGATCTTTTTAAGATTCTTGCCCTGCAAAAGTTGGTCAATTGCATCATTAGTCAACTTTTTCTTTTCGAGAATTGTATAGTCGTTATATATCGCATTGGCAAGTGGGAATCTTCCAATAACACAACAATTGACAACTTTAAGTTCATCATCACGATGAGTAGGCTCTGCAATACTATCAAAAGCGATGAGCTTATTGTCAAACTTCTTGTCTTTGTCAAATTTAAAGCCATATGCAGTTAAATAATCTATAACGTCATCTACACTTTTTAGTTTATAATCGACTAAGTTGTCAAATTCCATTATAAGACCTTCGTAATTGAGTTTATGCTCCTTGGCATAGGCAAGTAGTAAAACTTTGTTAAACTGAACAAGTTCATCGCTTTTGGCTTCGATAGTCACATTACTGTCATCCTCAACATCTATTACAACTGGAAATAAAATTAGTGGCGCTTTTATAACAAGGTCTCGATTGATCTGCCCCGTCACAAAAGGATATCCAATAA
>USKO01000040.1 GCA_900555365.1 uncultured Bacillota bacterium | reverse complement strand
ATATCAAATTTGCTATAATTTGACAAATATTTTACTAGTATGTATTGCATAATAGCTTTTTAAAAATTGCCGAAATTTGTTGACTAAGATAATGTATTCGTTTATAATCTAAATATATAGAGGTTGATTATGGATTTGTATGCTAAAGGACAATTATCTTTTTTGATATTAAACTGCTTATTAGAAAGAGATTTCTATGGGCTTGATTTTATTAGCGAAATATATAATCGTAGCAATGGTCGAATCAATTTGAAAAAACCAAGTGTTTATTCAAATTTGACTAGAATGGAAAAGCAAGGTTATGTTTCTTCATATCTGCAAAGCAGCGATTTAGGGCCTAATAGAAAATATTATTCTATCACTGAAAGCGGACGACGATTTTATAGCGACTTAAAAGATTATTTTGATAGAAATAATATTGATGTTTTTAGAGATTTTAACGATGGTAATGAAGATAGTTCTAATCAAAATGTAACTTCTCCACAAGTTCAGCAATCCCCTATTCACGAAGAAGCTTTTAATGACGAAAACGAGGATGAGGAAGAGTTAGACACTAATGACTATTTTGATTTTTCTGATATTGATGGTTCTCAAACAGAGAAGAGAGAATATTTTGAAATAGCAAAAACAAATGAAACCGAATCTGTTTCAACATCTTCAAAAGAGGAACTACTACAACACCCTAGCACGCTAAAAACAATTGAGTCTGAAACGATAATTCAAGAGAAAGAAAATAATAACGAAAAAGAAACTTTCGTCACTATGGATGAAAAGGAAGTATCACAGCCGCAATTAAAAGAAGAACCAAAAAAAGATGACGCAGTTTTCATTTCTTCTAAAGATGTTGATGAATATAATAAGAGAATATATGATATTTCAAAAGATATAAACAAGTATCGCAAAAAGAGAAGTTTTGCTGAAGATCAAATTTCTATGGTAGCTACCGACTCTTTGACAGAATCAAATGAAAGAACAAGAGCAAGTATTGAGAATTTTAAATCCTCTATTGAAAGCAAGGATGCCTCTTATCAAAAAAATAATATATATGACTATTCAAGACATATGGCGCAGAGATTTCCTACCATCAATCAGAAAAAAGAAAAGGACGAAGAGCCTCATCAAGATGATGGGAAATTCATTACCAAGCGCATTGATGCTTCAACTGTTGAGAAGGCAAGAAAGATTGAGCCTCCAAGATTAAAAATCATACCAGAATATGGCGCTAACAAAGAAACCAAACTCCCCGCTCCCAAACGGGACAGAAGCATCGATCCATCTCATAAAGAAATTCTTTCAAGGTTATATTCAAGATCAAACAATGAAAATAAAGAAATAAGAGAAGATGCTCTCTACGATTACAACGATTTAAAATCTTTTTATAATGATCAAAATATTTCTTTTAATGTATACAAGAAACCTGCAGAGAAAAATGAACATAATACCAATAAATTATATCTCTATCTCTCTTTATTTATTTTCTTATTGACCGCAACTTTTTCTGCTATTTTGTTCATTTCACTTATGCAAACTGGCAACCTAAATTCTAATACAAACTTTCTGTTTATACTATTGCCAGCTCTTGTAATTATTGATGTATTAATAAAATTTTACAATTATAAAAAGTATAGAGGATGGCTACCTTCTCAAATGATTCCGCAGTGGCAAATTTGGCTTTATTCTATTTTGGGATGCGGCGTTGTTGTAGGTTTAAATTTTATATTCGGTTTAAATACAACGAATTTCGCTCTCTATGCAACAACTTTAATATTGCCGATGCTTATGATTATAGCTCTGTTACCTATTAGATATTATTTAAAAAGATATATGCTAATAAAATATTGGAAATAAAAATGACAAGGATTACTTGTCATTTTTATTGATTATTCCTTTTTTGTGTTTAAGTTTTATACTTTTTATATAACTTATAAGTAAATCAGCAAATAAAAATAGTATAATTAGCAGAATCGAAATCATTAAAATATAGGATATTGAATTGGAGAAAACTGTACAAAGCAGTGTTACTACACCGGCACTTATAAATGCTCCTATCGATATAGCAATAAAACAATATTTGATGTTTAAATTGGTAAGACCTGCAATCAAACTCCCCGTCCACACGCCGGTTAATGGTAAAGGAACGGCAACGAAACAAGCTAGAGTTATATATTTTTTTAAATTCGATGATTTAGAAACGACAGTCTGACTTTTTAAAGTATATTTTTGAAAAAATTTGCTAGTGACGAATCCAGTAGTTTTTGATTTTAATTTTCTTATAATTAAAATTATAAAAATACATGGTAAAATTGATCCTATGGATGTGATGAAAAAAGTGGCTATTGGTGACAAACAGTTTTTGGCCCAAATAACACTATTCATAGCAAGAGGAATTGCGATTTTACTTTCTAGCGTTGGAATCATAGATACAATTAAAATTGCAAGCCATACGCAATTAGAAAAATTATTCTGTAAAAAATCTATAAACCAATCCATATTATAATGTATTTTTTTCGACAAAAAATATGCCAAATACGGCGTAGATTTTTAACTTTTGTATGAATTTAATTATCTGAAATAGAACATAAAAAAAGAGTATAATTTAAAATTTGACTTATTTTTATACTCTTTTAAAATTTTTAATTAATCCGATTGGCAGTTGATTTATTGGTATTTTATTTTGCTGTTTCGCTAAATCTATTTTCACGAATAACAACAACTTTAATTTGTCCTGGATATTGCATTTCATCTTCAATGCGTTTAGTTATATCTTTAGCAAGGTACATGGCATCAGTATCACTGATTTCTTCAGGCTTTACCATAATTCTTACTTCTCTTCCCGCTTGAATTGCATAAGATTTTTCAACACCCTTGAAATCATTGCATATGCTTTCAAGTTGCTCAAGTCGTTTGATATAATTTTCAAAGCTTTCTCTTCGTGCTCCAGGTCTCGAACTTGAAATGGCATCAGCTACTTGAACAATGACGGCTTCTATACTATGGAAAGGAACATCACCATGGTGTGCTTCAATACAATGAATAACAGCCTCGCTTTCTTTATATTTCTTTGTAAGGTCAACTCCAATAGAAACATGAGTTCCTTCTATTTCATGATCAAGAGCTTTTCCAATATCATGTAATAATCCACCGCGCTTTGCCACTTGAACATTTGCATTTAATTCAGTTGCAATAAGCCCTGCAATAATGGAGGTTTCAATGCTATGTTTTAAGCAATTTTGCCCATAACTAGTTCTAAATTTTAGTCTACCTAAAACTTTGACAAGTTCTGGATTTAAATTGTAAATTCCAACTTCATTGCATGCATTTTCACCGGCCTCTTTTATGGTTCTGTCTACATCTTTAGTTGCCTTTTCAACAACTTCTTCTATACGACCAGGATGAATACGCCCATCTACAATAAGCTTTTCAAGGCTCAATCTTGCAATTTCTCTCCTGATAGGATCAAAGCTTGACACAGTGATGGTTTCTGGAGTATCGTCAACTATAAGTTCAACGCCTGTCGCGCTTTCAATTGAACGAATATTTCGTCCCTCTCTTCCGATGATTCTTCCTTTCATTTCATCATTTGGAAGAGCAACTGTTGAAACTGTCATCTCTGAAGAAAGGTCAGTTGCGCATCTTTGAATAGCAGCCATTACAATATCTTGAGCGATCTTGTCTCCCTTTTCTTTAGCTTCATCTTCAATTTTTTTAACTAGCAAGCCAGCATCTTTTTTGGCGTCATCGGTTATACTTTCAATTAGAATATCCTTTGCTTCTTTTTTTGTAAGCCCAGAAATTTTTTCTAATTTCTCTAGCATCTGCTCTTTAATCTGCTCTTGCTGGGAAATTTTTTCGTTAAGTTCTAGTTTGTCTTTTTCAAGCTGTGCTTTTTCATTTTCAAGTTGTTCCTGTTTGTTGTCAAGAGAAGTTTCTTTTTTTGTAATGTATTCTTCTCTTTGATCTAGTCTTTCTTCTTGTTTTTGGATTTCTCCTCTACGCTCTTTTGCTTCTTCATTAGCGTCATCTCGAATTTTTTGAGCCTCTTCTTTGGCCTCTAAAATAGATTCTTTTTTTATGCTCTTTGCTTCTGCGTACGCCTCTTCTATAATTTTAACAGCATTAGTTTTACTTCTGCCAATTTTTTTGCTAGCGACTATTTTATATATTATAGCTCCGAGTACTACGCCCAAAACTAAGGCGATTACTCCACTTACAACTCCGGCGGTTACAGCAGCACTGCATAACATGCTTAAACTGCTCATAATATCCCCTTTTTAAGATAGGAAATTTCCTATCATAAAAATTATATAAAAATATTTTAGATAAGTCAAATAATTTAAAGATATAGAAAAAATAAATCAGCTAGCTCGCTGATTTAAATTGAAACTTAATTATTTAAGCAAACTGTTTTGTTAGAATCTTGACTTTGAAAGATCGTAATTTGCCATATATTCTTCTTTAAAATCTTTAAAATAATCTCCTAAAATTGCTTCGCGACAGTCATGTGCAAGTTCGACTAGATTGTGCAAATTGTGTATTGATAAGAGCTCGGCTCCAAGCATTTCTCCTGCGTTGATAAGATGTCGAATGTATGCTCTAGTATAATGCTTGCAAGTATAACAGTCACAGTCCTCTTCAATTGGTGAGAAATCTGCTTTGTATTGGGCATTTTTTACAACCATTTTACCATGTTTTGTAAATGCTGTTCCATTTCTGGCAATTCTAGTAGGAAGAACACAGTCCATCATGTCTACTCCTCTTGCATATCCCTCTACAAGACAATCAGGCGAACCTACACCCATAAGATATCTAGGTTGATCTTGTGGAAGAAGAGGATGCAAAAAGTCTAAGATATCATACATTATAGGTTTTTCTTCTCCTACCGAAAGCCCACCAATTGCAATGCCGCATTTTGCATATGGGAGACAATCTTCAACACACTGCTTTCTTAAATCTTTAAAGATATTTCCTTGAACAATTGGAAATAGCATTTGATTTTCTGTAGTATGAGCTTTATAACAACGCTCAAGCCAAATTTTTGTGATTCGTCTAGCCATGGCAGCTTTCTGATAATCGCATCCGGCTTCTGTACATTGATCAAAGGCCATGATGATATCTGCCCCTAATGCTTCTTGAATTTCCATATCTTTTTCAGGGGTGATAAAATGCTTAGCTCCATTTAAGTGTGATCTAAATTCAACGCCCTCATCACTAACTTTTCTTAGAGATGACAACGAAAAGACTTGAAAACCACCACTATCAGTAAGAATTGGTCTATCCCAGTTCATAAATTTATGAAGACCTCCTGCTTGCTTTACAATTTCGTGCCCTGGCCTTAAATATAAATGATATGTGTTAGATAAAATAATCTGGGCGCCAAGCTCTTTTAAATCTTCCGGTCTTAAACCTTTTACAGTAGCCTGCGTACCAACAGGCATAAAAATTGGCGTTTCAATATCTCCATGCGGAGTGTGAAATATTCCAGCTCTTGCATGAGTGTGTGGGCATTCTTTGATAAGCTCAAAACTAAATTGTGACATAGATATAATCTCCTATTCGATAAAAATACAATATATTGTAGCTATTATGCGTGATAAACCACCTATATAATAAACATTGCATCTCCAAAAGAAAAGAATCTATATTTTTCTTTTACTGCAATATCATAAATTTTCATGGTTTGGTCATAACCCGTGAAAGCCGATACAAGCATAATTAAAGTACTTTCAGGAAGATGAAAATTAGTTATTAAAGCATCTACAAATTTAAATTTGTATGAAGGATATATGAAAATGTCTGTTTCTTTTTTACATGGAATAATTTCTCCCCTTTCGCTAGAACAGCTTTCAAGCACTCTTACTGAAGTTGTTCCAACGGCAATAATTCTCTTTCCTTCTTTTTTGGCTAAATTAAGTTTACTGGCATTTTCTTCACTCATTTCAATATATTCGCTGTGCATTTGATGAGCGAGAATATTGTCTTCCTTAACTGGTCTGAAAGTACCAAGTCCTACATGAAGCAGCACTTCAATAATTTCCACACCTTTGGCTTTGATTTTGTTTAAAAGTTCTTGAGTAAAATGTAGTCCCGCGGTTGGCGCGGCTGAAGAACCCTCTATTTTTGCATAAACTGTTTGATAACGCTCTTTATCTTTTAATTTTTCGTGAATATAAGGTGGCAATGGAACTTGTCCAACTTCGCTTAATTTATCTTCAAAAACTCCTTGATAGTAAAATGTTATCTCGCACATGCCATAATCTTCTTTTTTGTCTATGACGCAATATAAATCTTTTGAAAATGTTATTTTTGTACCTTCTTTCAGACGCTTAAAAGGTTTTGCTATTATCTGCCACGAATTCAGATCAATTCGTTTTTGAAGCAATATTTCTATTTTTGCCCCTGTATCTTTGTAACCAAATAGCCGAGCTGGCAGCACTCGTGTGTTATTAATGACAAGTACATCATTTGGTGTTAAATACTCAATAATATTTTTAAAATGTT
>USKO01000039.1 GCA_900555365.1 uncultured Bacillota bacterium | reverse complement strand
CTCAAGCTTAATATTGTGCATTTATAATTTGCAAAAAATTTATAAAATAAAAATCTGCTTATTTAACAAAAGCAGATTTTTTATTTGTTACCATTTAGATATAATTTTGTCAACGCAGTCTACATATGATAATTTATCTATTGTTGTTTTAACTATAACATCAATTTCACTTATCACTTGTCCCTCTTTTGAAATGATAGCTTTTCCAACAACATCTCCTTCTTTAGTTGGAGCGTTTATCTTTTTCGGCAATTCGTATTCCACATTGTAATTATCGTCGCCACCCTTTCTTGTTACAACGCTATAACCTTCACAAGCAAACACATCGACATTTTCTATTTTCCCTTTGTTTACTGGTAAATTTGAGATGCTTGTATTAGGATCTAAGATACTATGATTTTCAAAGTTAGCAAAGCCATAATTAAATAATTTAGAGCATTCATTGAATCTAGTTTGACTGTTGCTTGCACCAATGATAACCGAGATTAAACGCATATCACCTCTTTTGGCACTTGCAGACAAGCAGCAGCCCGCTTCATTTGTCGATCCTGTTTTACCACCTTCACAGCCCTCGTAATATCGTACTAAACGATTGGTATTGACAAGTTCTGTCTTTCGACCAGAAGGATGAACAAGCTCGTCCATCCAAATAGTGCTATACTTGTGATATAAATCATATCCACACACTTGTTTGAGAACTATAGCACAGTCTTTTGCACAAGAATATTGCTCTGGTGCTGGAAGACCTGTACAGTTCACATAATTTGTATCGTTCATTCCAAGCTCTTTAGCTTTTTCATTCATTTTTTTAACAAATGTTTGTTCGCTTCCACTTATATGTTCAGCAAGTGCCACAGAAGCATCATTTCCAGATGCCACAATCACGCTTTTTAGTAAATCGCCTGCGGTATATTCTACATATGGATCAATAAACACTTGACTTCCACCCATACCAGAGGCGTTTTCAGTTGTGGTTATCATAGTGTCTTCGGTAAGATTTCCCTTTTCAAACTCCTCTAAAGTGAGTAGTATTGTCATCATCTTTACCATACTTGCTATTGGCAGATGCTCTGTGGCATTCTTCTCAAAAAGTATAGTGCCAGATGAGTAGTCAACAAGAGCAGCGCTCTTACTTGTAATGTCAACTTCACTACTTGCATAACTTGTAAATCCTATGTTTGCAATACATGTTGTAGCTAGTAATACAAACAACATACAAAATACAAAAAATCGTTTCATATTTAAATCTCCTCTTCTTTAGTGTTTTCAAAATTATTTTTTTTATACTGACATGATATAACTAATAAAATTTTTAAAAGAATTTAAAGGATAAGAACGAAAACTTAAAAGAACAATATAAATAAGAAAAAGATGAAATAGATAATATTGTCGCTCAAAATGAAAATAGTAAAGTGTATGATATAGTTAAGGAATAACTAAATAACTAGTATCACTTTAGCATTGAAAACAAGAAGCAAAACTTCTTCACAAACACAAACACAGAGCAAAAGCAAAATTCCTATTAGCAAGAGTTTTGTCTTTTGCTTTGTTGTTTTATAAGTTCGGTAGCACTGATTTTCACGGAAGGTTTTTGCCATTGTAAGATAAAATAGAGTCATAATAACAAGAACGAAAAGCTGACATGGCAAGGCAACTATAATTGATATAATCACGCCTGAAATGCCATACAATGCAATCATTAGACATATATAAAGTCCTAATAAATAACTTCGATAAATTAAAAGAAGCAAAGCAATTGGAGACAACCATTTTGTAAATGAGCAGCCAAATAATAGGAGCGTGATCAAAAGCATCGAAAAAAGCCGTGTAAAAAAACTAGAAGCGCTGACACTGTTAGAGCTTATATTGACAACTCCAAAATTGTCATTTACAACATAACTCCCCTTTGTTTTAGCCGCCACTATTATTCCTGTTATAAATGCGATAAGCATCAAGCTAGAAAAAATTATCACAGCGATTTTTCTTTCTTTTATAAGGTCTACTATAAAATCAAAGGCATTTCTAAATACACGATTTTTGTTCTTTCTTGTCATATCAATAATTTATGTCTATGTTTGTAAAAAAAGAACAGCCTATAACTCTTAACTAACATAATAGAAACAAAAAACCAGTTTTATAACTGGTTATTCTTTGTGATTTAATAAATATGGTGTCATTCTATTGTTTAACAATATTTTAATAAATTTCAAGCAATTTTTCTGCAAGTACTTTCACATGCTCATAGGTAAGTCCACCTTGAATATATGCAATATACGGCTTTCTAATAGGTCCGTCACATGAAAGTTCGATTGAGGCGCCGCCAACAAAGGTTCCTGCTGCCATAATAACTTGATCTTTATAACCCGGCATATCCCAAGGCATTGGAACAACATAGCCATCAACAGGAGAACTGGTTTGAACGGTCTGAACAAATTTTATAAGATCCTCAGCCTTATCAAAAGAAACCGCTTTGACTATATCTTGCATAATTATATCGTTTGATGGCGAAACTTTAAAGCCCTTTTCCTCCATAACCGCTCCAATTAACAGTGCTCCCTTTAAGCTTTGCGCAACTACATGAGGAGCGAGAAAAAAACCTTGATAAAACATTCTATAGCCCATCTCATACGAGCCCACTTCAAGTTTTAAAGACGGGTTTGTATAACGAGTTGCAATTAGATCTATAGCTTTCTCGCTTCCGGCGATATATCCCCCTGTTTGCGCAAGTCCACCGCCCGGATTCTTAATTAGCGAGCCCATTATAACATCTGCTCCAACATCGGTTGGCTCTAGCTTATCTACGAATTCGCCATAACAATTATCTACTACAATAAAAGAATTAGGCGAAAGTTTTTTAATTAGTTTAAACACCTCTTCCATATCGCTTGGAGCTAAAGCCTTGCGATTTGTATAACCTTTTGAGCGCTGCAGATATACAACTTTTGGTTTATATTTTTTTACCAGTTTAGAAATTTTTTCAACATCAAAGCTGCTATCTTCTTTCAAGTCAATTTGCTTGTAAATTATGCCATAATCTTCGAGCGAACTGTTTCCTTTACCGAATATCGTGCTTTGTATTGTATCATAAGGTAAGCCTGTGATAGAAAGTAGCATGTCACCATGTCGAAGCAGCCCATAAAGGACTGTTGATATAGTATGCGTTCCACAGGTCAAATGTGGTGAAACGATAGCTTTTTGCGTGTTAAAAGTTTTAGCAAAAACCTCGCCCAGTCGATCACGCCCTAAATCTCCATAGCCATATCCAGTTGTACCGCTAAAACACTGGCTAGACACCTTACATTCTTTAAAGGCATTTAGCACTTTCTTTTGATTATAAAAGGCAATGTCGTCAATTCTTTTAAATTGGTCGGCAAGCTCATTTTCTATTTCCTCTAAGCTTTTAGCCATTTCCTAGCCTCCTTTTCCAAACTTTTAACTCCGCTTTCTCTATTTTGAACATCAATATAAGTTACATTTTTCATCGACCTTAAAAATGTCATCTGTCTTTTGGCATAATTTCGAGAATGCTGCTTTATTAGAGATAGCATTGTATCTTTATCAATTTCATTTTTTAAGTAGCTTACCACTTCCTTATATCCAATAGCCTTTAATGGCGATAGATCATAGCCATAATTTGCGATAATATTTTGTGTTTCAGTTATTATTCCATCGTCAAGCATTTTGTCAGCACGAAGATTAATTCTTTCATATAAACTTTGTCTGTCCATGCATAGAGCAAAAATTTTATATTCATATTGTTCGTCATTCTGCGAAAAGCTTTTTTCTCCGCCAAATGTAGCAATTTCCATTGCTCTAATTACTCTTACTTTATTGTGTTTATCTGTTTTTTTCGCCAAATCCTCGTCTAATTGTACAAGCTTATTATAAACAGTCTCCAGTCCATCTTTTTCAATTTCATTTTCTAGTTTTTCTCTAAACTCTTCATGTTTTTGTGTGCCACCTAGGTTATAATTTTCTACAAGCGCTCTTATATAAAGGGCTGTCCCGCCTACTATAATTGGAAGATGATTTCTTTCTGAAATTTCGTTGATCTTATCTTTTGTATATTGAATAAATTGGTGAGCATTGAATTCTTCATTAGGCTGTAAAATATCTATTCCATAATGCTTGATCCCTTGCATCTGTTCTTGGGTAATTTTTGCCGAGCCTATATCAAAATATTTATAAACTTGTACAGAATCAGCAGAAATAATCTCGCCATTAAACTTTTTGGCAAGATAAATTCCAACTTCACTTTTCCCTATCCCAGTAGGACCTAAAATAATTAAAACCTTTTTCATTAAACAATTCTTTTAAACATTTTTTCAAAATCTTTTTTAGTAAGAACAAGCGCAATAGGTCTTCCATGCGGACAAAGCATAACACCCTTTCTTACATTTTCAATTAAGTATGCACACTCCTCTTTAGTTATCTGGTCTCCCGCTTTGATTGCGTGCTTGCAAGCTGTTTGACAAAGTTTATCGTGAATGAAGTCGCTAGCTTTTTTGTAAAGACCAGCACTTTCCTTTACTAGCTCATCAACAAACTTGTCAAGTTCTATATAAGACAAAATATAAGGCAAACTTTTAATTGTAAAACTGCATCCTTCTTTTTCAATGTCAAAGCCAAGTTCTCTAAGCTGTGGCAAGATCTCGTCGATAAAACTAGCTTCTTTTATGCCAACATTGAATGTATATGGTGCAAGCAAAGATTGTGATGCATTATTATTCCCGTCTACGATTTTAACTAGTCTATCATATAAAAGCCTCTCATGTCCAGCATGTTGATCAATAAAATAAAGTTTATCTTCAAGCTCTATGACGATATAGGTTTTAAATACCGTTCCTAAAATTTTCATCTCATCTTGAATGCTGCTATCAAAAAATTTCTTGGTATTATTTTCAATCTCATGAGTGAATTTTTCTCCAGATTGATCAAAAAATATTGTCGAATCATCTTTGCTTGAGAGAATATATTTATCTTTTATAGTTAAATTCTTTAAATCGGAAAAATCTACTTCATCTGGATTTTCTTGTGAGTTATTATCTTCAGTTTCAAGCTTCTTCACCTCAACATCAAACTCTTTTGGCTTGAAAATTGGAGCATCTCTATCAAATAAATCGATTGAATAACTTTTCCCTTCAGTTGGCGATATAGGTTCGTTTGACTTTTTATATGCTGGATTTGATCCTTCCATATTAAATTCACTTTTAAAGTCAATTTCTTCTTTTTGACCATCTTGATCTATGTCAAAATGTAATGTTTTAAAATCAGCAATTTGATCTACTGAAAGCAAGGCTTTTTCAACCGCCTTTCTTACAATTGAAAAAATCTTATTAGGATTTTCGAATTTAACCTCTCTCTTAGATGGATGAACATTTACATCGACACAATCAGCAGGCAATGTGATAGAAAGTATGTAAATAGGAAATCTTCCTTTCATTAAAAATGATTCATATACGCCTTGCACAGCCTGTGAAATTAAATAATTTTCAATCCATCTGCCATTGATAAAAAGTGTTTGATATGTCCTGTTGCTCTTAGAAATTTTTGGCTTTGTAATAAAGCCACCAATTTTATATCCATTTTCTTCAAAGTCAACTTCAATCAAGTTTTCATAGACTTCGCGTCCGTATATAGTATATATTATGTCTTGCATACTACATGATGTTGTGTTGTAAATCTCTTTGCCATCAACATAATAGGTAAAGCAAATATCACTATGAGATAGCATAATTTTTTGAACTATATGAGTGATTTCACTCTCTTCAAGCTTATCTCTTCTAAGAAATTTAGCTCTGGCTGGAGTGTTGTAAAAAAGATTTGCGCAGCTTATTGTTGTTCCATTTTCTCTAGCAACCTGCGTGATGTCACTTGCCGTGCCACCCTCAACCTTTATCATATATCCAATATTTGCTTGCTCTGTTTTAGATGACAGGCGCACTTGACATACTGAAGCTATACTTGCAAGAGCTTCTCCACGGAAACCTAAGCTTACAATATTTTCAAGATCGTCTACATTTTTTATTTTGCTTGTAGCATGTGGCAAAAAGGCTAATGGCAGGTCCTCTTTATCTATTCCGCACCCGTCATCAGCAACTGTAATACATTTTTTGCCGCCTTGTTCAATCTCTATTCTTATGTGTTTCGCTCCCGCGTCAATACTATTTTCTACCAGCTCCTTAACTATTGACGCTGGTCTTTCAACCACCTCTCCAGCTGAAATTCTATTGAAAACAGATGGCTCTAACAGATTAATCTTCATTTGCCTCCTCCTTAGCTTTAGCGCTTAAGTCACTTAAAATATCAAATGCATACATTGGCGATACATTGTTCATATCAATATCTTTTAAAACTGACAAGATATTCATTGCAACTTTGGTATTTACCTCAGCTTTTGGTTTATCATCTTTAAATATATTTAAATCAAGTTTTTGATTTACCTTTTCTAGATCCTTTGAAATCTCTTTAGCTCGCGACAATACTTCTTTTGGAACGCCAGCCAGTTTTGCAACCTCAATTCCAAAGCTCTTATTTGCTCCTCCTCTAGCAATCTTTCGAAGGAAGATAATGGTATCGTTAAATTCTTT
>USKO01000038.1 GCA_900555365.1 uncultured Bacillota bacterium | reverse complement strand
AGAAGGGCGAGATAAGAGACCGTGAAAGAGGCAAGAGTGGAACTCATAACGGGCTTCGCTCAATCGTTTCATATATAGGTGAAGAGTTTGAACGAGTGAGAATTGGAATTGGCAGAGATGAAAGCAAAGATCTTGCTGACTATGTTCTTTCAAATATAAAACAGGAAGACCGGCCACTATTTGAAGAGGCAATAGACAAGGCATGCAAGATAATAGAGGAGAAAATTTGATATTAGCTAGTAGTTTAAAAAATATTCTATCAAATAGAACAATATCAGGACTAGGAGAGGGCGAAAAGATTATGCTAAGTGCGCAATATGATCGCCTAATTTTTTTGTCAAGCGATTTTGTTAGCGCTGGTAAGATCAAACGAGGACTTGAGGGACTAGGCAAAAAAGTTGAAATAATTTCAAATTCACGCGAAAATGATGACGAGAACGACAAGAACCTGCTACCATTCGCCTGCAGTGTAATGAAATATTTAAGCGGACAGCTAGACGGCTTAATATTTTTGCCATGCTCTATGATTGTCAAATTTGATTTAGAGAGTTTTAAACCGCATCTGCTTAAAAAAGGTGACACCATTAATCTTGAACAGTTTGTTAGGCGATTGATCTCTCAAGGCTATGAAAGGACATCTTTTGTAACAAGCGCTGGTCAATTTGCAATTAGAGGGGAAATTATCGATATCTTTACAACCTCAAGTGACATGCCGGTTAGAATAGAACTTTTTGATGATTTAATCGAAAATATATCTATTTTTGATATTTCAACCATGAAAAATGTCGAAAAACTTGATTCTATTGAAATTTATCTGGCTCGTTTGCCAATTGGAGAAAATAATGTCACGCAGCTTGAAGGCATAAAGATAGTTGATGAGCCAAAGAAAATAGAGGATGAGATAGATCTTTTAAAACAAAGCTACATGACCACATCTTTTTATAAAGAAAGCTACTATGAAAATTTTGAAAATTTAATAGAAAATGCTACCAATATTTTTGATAATTTTCAGCTAGCTAGGCCTGATTATTTCAATGAAATGATAAGCCATAGGTCATATTTAACAGATTTTATGGCTCTAAAGGCAGATTTAGAAGACTTTAAAAATTTAAATCAGGCGGTTGTGCTTTTTGCGGGCAATGAAAAACATAAAGAAAACTTAAAGCAGTTTTTAAATGAAAATAATATAAGCTATCTAGACAATGAAGAGGATAATTTCATCAAGAAAAACATCTATTTGTCAAGCGAGGCTATGCCATATTCTTTTTCATTTTTAAAGGAAGGAATAATAGGCATTGGATGTGATAGCCTGTTTAGACATAAGGAAAGTTTTTCAAAAGGGAAACATAGCGTTTTCTATCTTCCAAAACTTGGCGAATATGTCGTTCATTCTTTTCACGGAATTGGAAAATGTGTCAAGATTGAAAGGATGAAGATAAGCGACGCGGAAAAGGACTATTTTGTAATTGAATACAAAAATGGCGACACTCTTTTTCTGCCAAGCGAAGAGGCAAGCACTCTTTCTGCTTATGTTGGAAGTGAGAGCGAGCCAAAACTTTCAAGTCTAGGCGGAGCTGAATTCTCACGATTGAAATCTAAAGCCAGAGCTTCAATCAAAGAGATGGCAATAAGTCTTGTAGAGATATATAATGAACGCCAAAACCTCAAAGGTTACAAATTCCGAAGAGACGACTTTTTAGAGCAGCAATTTGCTGAGACTTTTGGGTTTCAAGAGACAGTAGATCAGCTTAAGGCGATCAAAGATATGGAAAGTGGAAAGGTGATGGACAGGCTTATTTGCGGCGATGTTGGCTATGGCAAAACGGAAGTTGCACTGCGAGCATGTTTTAAATGTATCTATAATGGCAAGCAGGTATGTCTTCTTTGTCCAACAACTATCTTATCTGCGCAGCATTATAGAACAGCCAAATCAAGACTGGAACCTTTTGGAGTAAAAGTTGAAGTCTTAAATAGATTTAAAACAACTGGGCAAGTCAAAGATATATTAACAAGATTAAAAAACGGCGAAATAGACATGATTATCGGCACCCATAGAGTGCTTGGCAAAGATGTAGAATTTAAAGATTTGGGTCTTTTAGTGCTTGACGAAGAGCAGCGATTTGGAGTTGAACACAAAGAAAAAATCAAAGACAAAAAGAGAAATATCGATGTTTTGACTCTTTCGGCAACGCCTATTCCTAGGACGCTCAATATGTCTCTATCTGGGATAAGGGATATTTCTGTAATAGAGACTCCGCCAAAAGATAGACTTCCTATTCAAACTTATGTTGCAGGCTATAGCGACGAGCTTTTAAAGGATGTCTCGTTGAGAGAGATTAGCCGAGGCGGTCAAGTTTTTATAATTTTCAATCGGGTAGAGTTTATTGATGAATTTGCAGCCCATGTTAAAGCACTTATTCCTAGCGCAAAGATTGCAGTTGCACATGGTCAAATGCATGAGCGGGTACTTGAAAGTATAATAGATCGCTTGTATGACGGCGAGTATAACATTTTTATTTCTACCACTTTAATAGAAAACGGAATAGACTTGCCTTCAGCGAACACAATGATAATAATTGAAGCGGACAGGCTAGGATTAAGCCAACTTTATCAGCTGCGAGGCAGAATTGGTCGAAGTGATAAACTAGGTTATGCATATTTGACTTATGTAAAAGATAAAAAATTGACAGATGAAGCCTACAAGAGACTTGAGGCAATTAAAGAATTCAGCCAACTTGGAAGCGGCTTTAAAATTGCTATTAGAGACCTTGAAATAAGAGGGGCAGGAAACATCTTTGGCAAAGAGCAGCATGGCCATATTGCTAAGGTTGGTTATGATATGTATATTAAATTGCTTGAAGAGGAAACAAACAAGATAAAAGGCGAAAAGATTGATAAAAAGAGTGATGTAAAAATGGAAATTGCTTTAAATGCCTTTATCAGCGAAAGATACATTGAGGATGTTGAAGAGCGAATCAATTTCTACACAAAAATCAGCGAAATCAGCTCGCAAAATCAGCTTAAAAGCATATGCCAAAGTTTAGAGGATGCCTTTGGGCCAGTTCCAAAAGAGATAATAAATCTTTGCAAGATAGCATATTTGAGAAATTTGGCAGCGAATTTCGACATTTCAATGATCAAAATAAATAAGAGTGATTGCAAAGTAATTCTTCAAAAAAATAATGAAATTATTGATAAGAGATTAGCAGATAATTTGGGCGAATTTTCAGCTAGACTGAGCTATACTTCAGTTATAAGCATCAACTTCAATGTTGATGGATCAGTGGAAAGCAAGCTAGATAAAGTGACAGCCTTCTTTAAGAAAGCAATTAATGAGGAAGGATAATATTAATTTTAACTTTTAAACTTTATTAATTTAGTTGCAAACAAAAAGTATTTTGTGCTAAGATATATAAGTAATTATCTTAATATATTACTTTTTAAAAATTTATACTTTTGAATATCTAAATAATTGTCAATAAAATAAAAAGCGGAGATACAATGAAAAAACGATTTGCTGGAATTTTAATGTGTATGATGATGCTTTGCATGAGTCTACTTGCAGGCTGTTCTTTAGTTGAACGTGATTATAATAGATATTATTCTCAGGCTGTTGCAGTTGTTGAGCATAAAGAGAATGGAAAAACCGCACAGGTAACAAAACGCGAACTCATTGAAGGCTATCAAAGTTATGGTTATATGTATGAGCAATCATATGGTTATACAAGAGAAGAAGCGCTCAGTCTTACTTTAAGTATGCTTGAGAATAGAAAAATAACTCTTCTTGAGGCTGAAGAGAAGTTTGGCGTATCAGAAAATGGTAAAAATGGCTTAACAAGCGAAGAACAAACTTATCTTTATGACCAGGTTGTTGATGCACTTTCAAGTAATCTTGATGTTTATTACAATGAAGTGACTGGCACAACATCTTCAGAAGAAGAGAGTGAAGATATAACTTTTGAAGGTTATGATAAGACAGCGGTTCTAGAGTTTCAAAATGGACAATATGTGATTAAAAAGACACAAACCACAGAAGATCCTTTGGCTGATTATAAATTTGATTCTTCAAATCCAAAGAACTTCTTTGATAGTGAAGACTACAAAGCAATCTATGAAAATTTCAGAGAGAATATTCTCGGTGCAGATGAAGATTATCAAAAGGCATTCTTAGAGTATGCAAGAGCACTGCGTTTAAGCGAATATGGTCAAAATCTTTCAACAGATACACCATCACTATTTGATAGAGAAATTCAAAGATTATATAATTTATCATATGAAAATTATATGATTACAAAATATTCACACTCGAATAGAAACTCTTCTGATGTTTCTTCAATAACCACTAGCGATATTCTCAATATGTATTCAAGTAAAGTTCGAGCAGATTATACAGAGTATGTTCTTGAAGGCGATAGCGGTTATGATGAAGATATGCAAAATTCTTTGAACGAAATGTATTATATCAGACAAGATAGTGATGCAACTAAGTTCTTCACAATAGCCAATGTGCTCTTTAAATTTACTGACGAACAACAAGAAGAGTATGACGCAATTATGGCTCTTAGCACAGACGACGGCGGTCTGACTAGTGATCAAATCAATCAAAGACTAGATAGACTCTATGCACAAATAACTCCTGTTGTGAGAACATATAATGAAAATACTGATATCTATGAAGAAGTAGAAAATCATAGTTATACTATTTCATATATTTATAATATTATGTCTAGCGCGCTATCTTCAGCTAAAGCTACTGGAAATGTAAATTATATTGGAGATACTATCAACGATTTTATCTATCAGTACAATGAAGATACCGGTATGTTTAACGCAACAAACAACTATGTAATCGGAATTGATAGCGAAGGCGAGGTCGTTTCAAGCTTTGTTGATTCATTTAATGAAGCGGCTGTAGCTCTTTATGATAATGGCAATGGTCAAATAGGAGACATTTCTGGTTTTGTTCGATCAGAATATGGAATTCATGTGCTGATATATACTGGAGCGTGTGAAAATTTATTTGATTCTATCAATGTTAGCGATAAAGAGGCACTCGAAAAACTCTATGATACGAGAGTAAATATTTTAGTAGATAAAACATATTTTGATGTAATTTATGATGAAATTTATGTAGATAACTACACATATTTTGAAAACAATCATATGAGATATCTTCGTCAAGAATATACTATAACAGAGTACCAGGGAAGATATGATGATTTATTAGGTTAATAATATTTAATTTAGGATAACTAATTTTTAAAAAGAGCACCTTTGCCTTGACAGGGGTGCTCATTTTTGTTAAAATGTTATCATGGCAAAGAATGGCGATAAGAATAAAAATGCGCTTTCAAACAATTCAAAGAATGAAGTGTTAATGCAGACCAGCATTGATGATTTTTTGTCACAAAATGACGAATTATTGCATAGTAACAAGTCATCTAAAAATGACGGATTGTTACAAAATGATGTATTGCAAAACAAGGCAGAAGATTTTATTGATAATAAAAGTGAAAATACACAACCTAATATAGTGAAAGATATTAAACAGAACCTAAAAAAACAAGAAAAATTATCAAGAAACAAGTCATATAAATCAGACCTAGCTATTAAAGCCATCAATCAACAAAATTCGAACGCTGAAGCTGATGATTTTAGCTCAATAGAAAACCAGAGAAAAAAACTTGATGAAATAGAACAATCTGTATCCAAACAAAACAGTAAAAAAAGTAAAATTTTAAATTTAGTTTTTTTTCTTGTCAATATTTGTGTGGTAGCTGGCATTTTAACCTATCAGCTTTTGCAAGAGGATTTTACTCCAATAGAAGGTTTTAGAATTGATGTTGCTTCGCTTCTTTTAGCGATTCTTTTCTTTGCACTCACTGTCAGTGCAGAAACACTTTGTATAAGCTATTTAATTAAACAAAGCACCGGCAAGTGGCGATTAGGTTTATCATATAAAACGGCTGAAATTGGAAGATATTATGACTCGGTTACACCAATGTCGACAGGTGGACAGCCTTTTCAAATTACCTATTTAAAAAAGAGAGGAATGCCGCTGCATACTTCTTTATCAATTCCACTTGCAAAATATGTATTTAATCAAATTGCCTGGGTTATTTTAAGCTTAGTATGTTTAATAGTATCCTTTACCAATAAAAATTTTGGTACATTTGTATCAATTACAAGTATTCTTGGCTTTGTTTTATCGTCAATTATGCTTTTTATTACAATATTCCTTTCTGTTTGCAAAAGCTTAGGACGAAAAATAGTTGTTAAAGTTTTAAGACTATTGCAAAAAATAAAGATTGTAAAAAACTATGATAAACAATATGAAAAAATAACAAAATATATTGGCGATTTCCAAGATGTTATGAAACAATACGCTAAATCACCTAAAGATTTTATTGCAATGCTCTTTTTTAGCTTACTAAAATTATTCTTCAACTATTCAATTCCTTTCTTTGTGGCAAGATTATTTATGCCAAATGTAGCTGGAGATATGTTCTTTAATCTATTTGTAATGACAACCCTTGTTGACTTATCATCCTCATTCTTCCCTTTGCCTGGTGGTACAGGACTTAATGAAATATCTTTCTCGGCAGCTTTCATAGCTGTCATGGGCCCAACTCAATATCTCGTATATGTCTTGCTT
>USKO01000037.1 GCA_900555365.1 uncultured Bacillota bacterium | reverse complement strand
TAGTCCAGCAGCCATAGAGTGACCGCCATAAGTTTCCAAAATATCTTGCAAAGAAGATAAAAGCTCATGAATATTGATATCATTTATACTTCGTCCAGAGCCACTTAAAATTCCATTTTCTTCTGCAAATAGAAAAACAGGTTTATGATATTTTTCAACAAGCCTAGAGCAAACTATACCAAGAACGCCTTTATCCCAATCTTTTGATTTTAAAGAAATCACTCGCAAGTTTTTCAAATCAAATTTTACCAGTTGCTCTTCAGCATCCTCATATATTTTATTGCAAATTTCTTGTCGTTTAGTATTGTGATTTTTTATTTTGTCAAGGGCGCTCTTGATCTTAACAGGATCTGTTTCAAAATAGATTTTCAGTGAGTCGCCAGCGTCACCCATTCTTCCAGAGGCATTGAGCTTTGGTCCGATTTTAAAAGAGATATCTGTTGAATTTGGATTTAACAAACTTATATCATTCTCTTTGAACATCATTTTAAGACCTATCGGCAAATATCTATCACACAGCTTTAATCCCTTGTAAACGATAGCCCTATTTTCTCCCTTTAATGGCACGATGTCCACAATAGTCGCAATAGCCGCTATCGGTAAGAATGCCTCAGCCTCTTTTTCTCCAAGCAAAGCTTGTGCAAATTTAAAGGCAACTCCTGTTCCACAAAGTTCTCTGAAAGGATATTTTTGTCCTTCAATTTTGGCATTGATAACAACTGTGTCAGGTATCATCTGCGGTATTTCATGATGGTCAGTGACTATAATCTCAATTCCTTTATTTTTTGCATACTCTATTTCATTGTAACATGAAATTCCACAGTCCACGGTTATTATCAAATTAGGCATATAAAGATCAGCTATCTTATCAATAACTGCGTTTGTAAGTCCATATCCATCAATATAACGATTTGGCAAATAAAAATCCGCTTTTATTCCAAATTGTTTCAATGCCTTAAGCATTATAGCGGTGGCACTTACGCCATCCACATCATAATCGCCAAAAATAAGTACTCTATCATTAAGCTGCTTTGCAAGTTTAACACGCCTAACAAGCTCTTCCATCCCATTAAGAAGCATAGGATCATGCAATGTTTTAGGGTTTAAATATTCTTCAAAAGCATCCTCGCTATTTATCCCTCTTGAAAGTATTAAATCAGCAATTCTTTGTGATAAATTAAATTTATTTGCAAAATATTGTACTTTATCGGCGTCCTTGTTGAAAAATTTCTTAAATATCATATCGCCTTACTCTTTATGGTTTAATTATATTATATTGAAATAAAATAGGCAAGCTTTTTAAAGGAAAATAAAAAAATCATACTTATAGGTATGATTTTATTTATTCGTTTGGCTTAAAAAGAATAGCTTAAATTTTTTTATAGATAACTCTATGACAATGTTCGCAGCTAAGTATTCCATCACTTTCAAGTTTCGAGATGTTGGCATAAGGAAGTTCCATATGGCAACCTCCACAGCTATGTCCTTTTAACTCAACAAAAACAGGAAAAATATTTTCTTTCCTTCTCTTTTCATAGGCTTCAATAAGCTTAGGCTCAATCTTCTTTGCTAAGCCTTTAAGTTCGCCTTCAATTTTGGCTTTTCGCTCTTCAACTGACTTTACATCATTATCATAGCTTTCTTTGAACTTTGCATACTGCTCTTTGGCACTATTAAATGTCTTTATTGTCTTATTAAAATCGCTTAGTACTAAATTCATATTTTCTGCAAGTGAAGACAAATTTTTATCAAGAATATTTAAATTTTGACTGAGCTTATCCTTTAAAGACATAAGCTTTTCAACTTCCTCTTTATCCAAAGCATTTATATCTTTTTCAAGTAATTGTTCAATTTTATCTTGCTGAATTTTAAATTGCTTCTTTACTTTGTCAATATCATTTAATAATTCGCTGGCCTTTTCTTCCAACTTGATTGAGCGGGCTTGAGCGTTTTTCATATTTTCACGCATTATGTTTGCATTCTTTTTATTTATGTTCTCACGAAGCTGCTTTTCAATCTTAAACAATTCACTATCAAGTTCTTGATAGCTTAAAATACCTTTAAAATCCATTATTCCTCCTAATCATCTATAAAATCAATTAATTTTTTGCTTCTATTTGGATGTTTTAATTTGCGAAGTGCTTTAGCTTCAATTTGTCTGATACGCTCTCTTGTAACACTAAATTCTCGCCCAACTTCTTCTAGAGTTTTGCTTTTACCATCAATAAGTCCATATCTCTCTCTAATAACCTGTTGCTCACGAGGCGTCAAAGTTTCAATAACTGCAAGCAATTGTTCATGCAACAATTTTTGTGATGCTATTTCCATTGGACTTTTTGCCGATTCGTCTTCAATGAAATCACTCATCTTGCTATCTTCCTCTTCACCTATTGGAGTTTCGAGCGAAACAGGATCAAGAGCACTCTTTTGAATTTCTACAATTTTGCTTTCACTTATTCCCATCGCCTGTGCAACCTCTTCAGTTGTTGGCTCTCGTGAGAGTTTTTGAGTTAAAGCTCTTACTGTTCTACCATATCTATTGATAGTTTCAACCATATGGACAGGAAGTCTGATCGTTCTTGATTGATCGGCAATTGCTCTTGTAATGGCTTGTTTTATCCACCAAGTAGCATATGTTGAAAATCTAAATCCCTTTGTATAATCAAATTTTTCAACAGCTCGTAAAAGTCCCATATTGCCCTCTTGAATAAGATCAAGAAAAGAAAGAGAGTTGGTATTTGCCCATCGTTTTGCAATAGATACAACAAGTCTTAGGTTTGCCTGACATAACCTTGCTTTTGCCTCTTCATTACCCTCTAGTATCTTTTTAGCAAGTTCGATCTCCTCTTCAGATGAAAGCAAAGGCACTTTTCCTATATCTTTCAAATACATTTTAACTGGGTCATCTACTGCTGCGAATCCTGAAAATTCGTTGAGGTCAACATCAACATCTTTTTCATAATCATTTTTAATAACCTTAATTTTATTTCGTTTTAAATTATCGATAAATTTTTGAATTTCTGTAGCTGACAATTCTTCATATTTCAAAAGACGCGAATAAATTTCCTCTATGTTTATAGAGCCTTTCTTGGTCGCAACATCAGAAATTTTCTTCATCTCAAGTTCGATTCTACTTTCTGCCATAGAATTCCTCCAAATTTTTCCCTTTTAATTGTTTATTTATTTTATTTATTTCAAGCATTATCTCTTGTCTTCTAGTTTCATCTTGACAAGTATTGAATTCTTTAAAAAGCGGCTTCTGTTTTTCTAATAAATAATTACTTGCAATCGACCACAAACTTTCGTTAAAATATGTTGCACTGTTTTGATTATCTTCAGGATCAAAGTTCAAACATTCTTTGATTAATGGCATTGAATCGATATCTAGATAATCAAAATATGACGATATTTTTGTTCCTTTTTCGGCAAGTTCGATCACCTCTTTATATCTAGGAAGCAGTTTTTTATAATCTATATTTTTATCTACATAGCTCTTGTTGTAAATCAAGGAGCCGAGTATAAACTTTATAGCCTTAATATTGCCATTTTCCCTTGAAATTAAAACACTTTCGTCAGTTTTTTCTTCCTCTTGTCTTGCTTGTCCACTTTTAATTTTTTCAAGGTCTCGTCTTAAGATATCAATAGGTATATTTGTAAGCTTTTTAAGCTTTTCTATATAAGGCTCTTGAGCACTATCTAATTTTAATTTACTGATATGCGAAAGTGCACTTGAAACAAATTTACCTCGCTCGTCCGCGCTATTTAAATCGAAATTTTTAAGATCTGTCTCTATCAAATAATCAGTAGGAGCAAGAGCATTATCAATAATCTGCTCAATCTTCTCTTTGCCATATTCTTTAATTATTTCATCAGGATCCTTTCCTTCCGGCAAAGAGGCTACTCTAATTTCAAAACCTTCGGCATCTAATATATCTATGCTTCTTTTGGTAGCCTTTATTCCAGCGCCATCTCCATCAAAACATAGGCAAACCTTATTTGACAACTTTTTAAGTTCGTGTGCGTTTTCTTTAGTGAGTGCTGTACCCATGCAAGCTACAGTATTTTTAAATCCTGCCCTATGCATGGCAATAACATCAATCTGTCCTTCAACAATAATTATCTTGTCTAGTCCCTCTCTCTGTTTAAGTGCTTTGACAAGGTTGATGCCAAAAACCACTCGTCCCTTTTGAAAAACAATAGTTTCAGCAGTGTTTTTATATTTTGCATATTCAGTAGGCACCAATATTCTCGCACTAAAACCAATACACTCATTGAAAGAATTGAAAATAGGGAAAATGAGACGCTGCGCCATCACATCATAGTAATGGTTGTTTTTAAACTGTGCAACTCCTGCATCAACCATTTCGTTATATGTAAATCCCTTTTTTGTTAGATAATCTATCGCTTCTGTCCAATCAAGCGAATACCCAATTTTAAAATCTTCAAGTTCATGTCTTGTGAACGCTCTCTTTTTAACATACTCTTGAGCAGGCTTTGCTTCCTTTAAATACAGATTTTGCTGATAATGCTTATATAGCTCGTCCAATAATTTGAGCACTCGGTCTCTCTTATTTTTCTTCTCTACAATATCTTTATCTCCGTTAAATTCTGGCACCTCCATATTTGCATTTTTTGCAAGAATATTAACGGCCTGCGAAAAATCACAAGATTCATATTTCATAATAAAAGAGATGACATCGCCACTTTCTTTACAACCAAAACAATAGAAAAAGCCCTCATCTTCATTTACAGTAAAAGAAGGAGTTTTTTCATTATGAAAAGGACAGCAAGCCCAAAACTTCCCGCCTTTTTTCTCTAAATGCACATATCTTCCTATGATAGATACTATGTTGTTCTTTTGTTTTAATTGATAAAGCCAATCTGCTGGATATCCTTTATTTTGCAACTTCAATAACTCCTACTCTGTGCTTTTAGTTTTATTATACTACAAACTTTGTTTAATTCCTCTTTAAATATATAAAAATAACTAAATTATTTCAAAATATTGGAAGTTTTGTCACAAAGCGCCGAAAAATTCTGGGAAATCTTTGCAAAAATATAGAGAGCATTTTAACTTGTGGTTTTTAAGCTTTAATATACATTATCAATCCTCTAACTTTTTTCGACACATTTTTTCAAAAACTAGCAGATTAATTGTAACAACAAAATAACTAAATGTAAAGCAAATTAATAGAATTTATTTAATATATACAATATATACTAAATTCTAAGAAAGAATTCCCAAGATTTATTGATTTTAAGTTTATACAAGTATTCATAACAAAGCTCACAAATAGCTCTATTAATTCAATGATTTTAAAGTATCCATAAATATTTATAATGCCAATTTTCAATCTTTGTTTTTAATTGCAATTTCAGCCAATTATATTTAGTATTAAATCTTTGTGATCAAAAATTATTCCTCTAAATTATCTGTCCTTGCAGATATATTTCTGGGATTTCCCCTACTATCACACTTTCGCAAAGTAGCACCTCAAGATTGGTAGTGAAATTTTGCGTCATTCCAGGCAGAACCATGCCTATAATGGTAGAGACTACAAAATATAATCTATGAAGGGTTTGATTTATTCCGGCCGAGACAAAGCTTGATTGCACATTTGTTTGTACAGAACCTACTGGTACTAAATTTATATTTACATCTGGACCATATCCAAAAAGGAAAGGAATTCCAGTAAAAGTACCTAGCGATATAGTAATTCCATTTTCACCTAATTTATCAAATTTCTCTTGAACAAGTCTGGTAACTTCTCGAATGAGGAGATTAACTTCTACAGTATCAATTTCAATTAATTCAATTTTGTCGTTTACATCTCTTGTTATATGAACTATTTTATCGTAACTTGTGTTTTCGTCTGCCATAACATCACCAACAACAGTGCTTATTGAAGCTGTTGCAATTGACCTAACTTTCTCTTCGCTTAACCCAACTACAATTGGACAAATAACTTTAAAGTAATAAAAAAAGCATAGCACCACCAAGGCTAGCAAAACTGCTATTACTATTCTCCACTTTGCTTTTTTAGAAAGCTTTTTGTGCTTCTTTTTGACTTTAAAAGCTTGATATGTCTCCATATCTTACTTATATGATATTTGGCTAAAAAATTTGACTATAATCTATAAAACGCTATATATTGTATCTATTATATTTAAAATACACACTAATTTTTAATTTTTTGTCTTAGATCTAAAGATTATACTAAAAATAAAAGCAAAAACAATTGCCGCTGCTATTCCTCCAGCTGTAGCCTCAAGGCCACCAGTAAAAGCACCTAGAAGCCCTTTAGCTTTTACTGCAGACATTGCACCCTTTGCAAGCGAAGCGCCAAAACCAATTATGGGAACATTGATTCCCGCCCTAGCAAAAGAGGAAATAGGATCAAAAATATTAAATGCCTGAAGAATAACGCCAATTAGAACGAATGTTACTAGAATTCGCGCTGAGTTAATATTTGTATAAATAATTAACACTTGTCCAAGCATACATATAAAGCCACCGATTAAAAACACCCAAAGATAATACATACTCCCTCCTATTTCTTTTTTGTAGACTCTTTTTTCTTGCTTTGAATCTTTTGTTTTTGCTTTTTATTTTCATTTTCTACAACAAATTGTTCACTTTCAAGCACAATAGCATGACAAATTCCTGGTATGGTTTCTCCTTGTTGGGTTGCTGTTGTCGACATCAAAG
>USKO01000036.1 GCA_900555365.1 uncultured Bacillota bacterium | reverse complement strand
GAAGCCAAGGAAATTATTAAGAAATATAAGGAGAAAAACTAATGGAAATTGTAGATACACTTGCTCAAGAATTTGGATTAAAAACTGAGTATTCACAAAATATTATCAATCTTTTAGATGAAGGTTGCACCATTCCTTTTATTGCGAGATATCGAAAAGAGATGCATGGCACTTGTGATGACCAGACACTGCGTGCTTTTGCCGATAGACTTAAATATTTACGCAATTTAAATGAGGAAAAGGCGAAAGTTGAGAGGGCAATTACAGAACAAGGCAAATGGACGGATGAGCTTAAAGTTGCGCTAGAGAATGCTAAAACCTTGACAGAAGTTGAGGATATTTACAGACCTTATAAACCTAAACGAAAAACTAGAGCATCAGTGGCAATCGCCAAAGGTCTTGAAGGGCTAGCTGACATTTTGCAGATGCAGTCAAAGTCATATGTAATCTCAAGCGAAGCACAAAAGTATATAACAGAAGAAGTCCTCTCAGTGGAAGATGCTATAAATGGCGCTAAAGATATAGTTGCAGAGCGCATTTCTGATGATGCAGAGCTAAGAAAAGAACTCAGAAAATTATTGGAAGAAAAAGCAGTTATTGAGTGTGAGCTTTTAGAGAATGAAAACAGCCCAACTTATGAGACCTATGCAGGATTTAAACAGGAAATTAAAACAATTCCTTCACATAGAATCCTTGCCATCAACAGAGGCGAAAAAGAAAAATGTCTTAAAGTAGCGATTGAAGTGAATCGCGACCTTGCCATGGAAATTATCAACAAATATTATAAAAAAGATAATCCTGACACAGATAAACTTATGGAAGAGGTTATAAATGACTCATATGATAGGCTTTTATTTCCATCACTTGAGAGGGAGTGTAGAAATAATTTAACCGATCGCGCAAATGAGCAAGCAATAAAGATGTTTGAAGTGAACTTAAAACCTCTTCTTATGGAAGCTCCTCTTAAAAATAATGTCATTTTAGGACTTGACCCAGCCTATAGAACAGGTTGCAAGATAGCTGTAATTGACACAAATGGAAATGTGCTTGCGACAACGGTTATCTATCCAACTCCTCCACAATCTAAGACTGAAGAGTCAATAGAGAAGTTAAAAGTTTTGATTGATAAATACAAAGTGGATGTGATTTCTATTGGCAATGGTACAGCATCGAAAGAGGCAGAAATCTTTGTAGCAGAGCTTATAAAGCATGTATCACGGCCGGTAAGCTACGCAGTTGTTAGCGAGGCGGGCGCTTCCGTTTATTCTGCATCAAAACTTGGCGCAGAAGAATTTCCTGATTATGATGTTTCACTTAGAAGTGCGGTATCAATAGCGCGCAGACTTCAAGATCCTCTTGCTGAACTTATAAAGATCGATGTGAAGTCAATAGGAGTTGGACAATATCAACATGATATGCCACAAAATAGGCTAACTGAGGTTTTAACCGGTGTGGTTGAAGATTGTGTTAATAGCGTAGGAGTAGACATAAATACTGCAAGTCCATCACTACTTAGCTATGTGTCAGGTCTAAATATGTCCATAGCAAAAAATATTGTTGCATATCGGGCTAAAGTAAAGGGAATAAAAAATAGAGAAGAGCTTTTATCTGTTCCAAAACTTGGGCCTAAAGCATATGAGCAATGCGCAGGATTCTTAAGAGTTATAGGTGGCGACGAAATTTTAGACAATACTGCTGTGCATCCTGAAAGTTATAGTGCAACGCGTAAACTTTTAAAGCTTTTCAATATGAGTGAAAATGATATAAAAGAAGGCAATGTATCAAATCTTCCATCTCTTATCAAACTTAAAGGAGAGGAGAAGGTTGCAAAAGAATGTGAAATAGGCGTGCCTACTCTTGAAGATATCACAAAAGAACTTTTAAAACCAGGTCGTGATATTCGTGAAAGTATGCCAAAACCAGTACTTAGAAGTGATGTAATTACCATGGAAGACTTGAAGGAAGGAATGGTGCTAAACGGAACAGTGCGAAATGTAATCGATTTTGGCGCCTTTGTTGATATTGGTGTGCATCAAGATGGACTTGTTCATATAAGCCAAATTTCTGACTCATATATCAAGCATCCAAGCGAAGTATTAAAGGTTGGACAACAAGTAGAGGTTAAAGTACTTGGCGTTGACCTTGCCAAAAAACGAATTTCTCTGACAATGAAGGGCATAGATAAAGAAAATTAAAAGGAGAAAGATGAATAGATGTCCATATTGCCAAACTTCATATAACGAGATATTGCAGACAGGCTTTGTAGGTTGTCAGCATTGTTATTTTGAAATAGAGGCCTTGAAAAAAGCATTGAAGGATCTTTATGGCGACAAAAAACATAAAGGCAAAATTGTGAGTAAAAGCGATGGAAATATTTGACAATATTGCAATTTCTTCGAGGATTCGCCTTGCAAGAAATGTGGACGGACTAAAATTCTTTATAAAACTCCAAAGTGATATTGACGCAAGCTATATCACAAGCTCTGTCATGAAAACACTTGAAAAATTCGAGGTGTTCAATTTTTTGACTTTAAAAGAGCTTTCATTAAATGAATGTAATGCACTTTTTGAAAAGCATTTGATTAGCAAAGAGCTGATAGAAAACAAGGATATATCTTCTGTCGCGATAAGCGAAGATGAAAAGATTATTGTTATGATCAATGAAGAGGATCATATACGAGAACAATGTCTTGAAGAGGGCTTCAATTTATATAAGCCATATAGACGGCTTTCAAAGATAGATGATGAGATTATAAAAAGTCTTCCAATTGCCTTTGATAATGAATATGGTTTTATTACTGCAAGTCCTTCAAATTTAGGTACAGGCATGAGAGCTTCAGTCATGCTTTTTTTGCCAGCCTATGCAATAGCAAATGAAATTGAGCAGCTCATTCACTCTTGCGGCGAAAATGGACTGACTGTTCGTGGTATATATGGCGAAGGATCAAAGGCGCAGGGCTACTTTTATCAAATATCAAATCAGTGCTCACTTGGCCTTGATGAGAATGAAATTATAGATAAAGTCAGTGAATACATCTTTCAAATTTGTGAAAGAGAAAAGCGCCTTAGAGAGGAAATGCTTGATAAAGACTATGATAAATATAAAGATTTGAGCTTGCGAGCATACGGCGAAATAACAAATTGTTTTAGTCTTGGCGAAGAGGAGATGATCGAACTTTTATCTAAAGTCAAACTTGGCCAGGCACTAGGATTTATAAACATATCCTCTAACACTCGTTATCAAAAGTTGTTTTATGAAGGAGCCAGCGCGAATTTAAAAGAAATATTCAATTTTTCTGATAAAAAAGAGGAAAACAGACTCCGTGCGGAGTATATTTCTAACGAAGTGAGAGGGCTCGCTCAAAGGAGGTAAAAATTATGAATTATCAATCATCTTCTTATTCAGATAATATACAAAAAGTCATTAAGAATGCAAGCAAATTCGCTTTGAGATTTGGGTCGAACTTGATTGGTAGCGAGCATATTTTGTATGGTCTTACCAGTGTCAAAGATTGTTTAGCTAGCCAGTTTTTGGCAGAAGAAGGCGTTACAGAGCCAAGCCTTTTTGAATTTTTTGAAGAGAATGTAAGCGAAGACAACATTTTGTTTACAAATGAAGTGGAGATGACGCCAAGAACTAAAGATTTGTTTAGAATAGCCCAACAAATCGCACTTCAAATGAACCATTCATTTATTGGAACAGAGCACTTACTTTTAGCGCTTCTGTCAAGCAGTGGAAGTGTTGCATATAGACTGCTTGTAGGTCAATATGGCATTGATGTTGAATCGCTAAAAGCCAAAGTAACAAAGGCCTTGATGTCTGGGAATAGTTTTTCTGAAGAGAGTAAGAAAGAGCCTCAAAATAAACAAAGCGGCAGCTCGCTGCCAGAAAAACTGCTTGATATGGGTACTGATATAACCTTAAAAGCCAAAGAGCATAAACTTGATCCTGTCATAGGCAGAGAGGATGAAATTCAAAGAGTGGTTGAAATCCTTTGTCGAAAGACTAAAAACAACCCAGTTTTGATTGGTGAGGCGGGCGTAGGAAAGACTGCCGTTGTTGAGGGACTTGCACAGGCGATAGTGGCCGGTGATGTTCCAGAACTTTTAAAAGATAAGGTGATCTATGCTCTTGAAATAGGCGGCCTTATGGCTGGAACCAAGTATCGTGGTTCTATGGAAGAGAAATTAAAGGACGCAATCGAAACCATCATAGAAAGCAAAAATATAATTGTTTTTATCGATGAAATTCATACTCTTGCTCAAGCAGGCTCTGAAAAAGGCGAAACTTCTCCTGCAGATATGTTGAAACCTTACCTTGCAAGAGGAGAGCTGCAAACAATTGGAGCTACGACAACCGATGAATATAGAAAGTTCATTGAAAAAGATAAGGCGCTAGAACGAAGATTTCAGCCTATAATGGTAAATCCTCCATCGGTAGAACAGACAATTCAAATTTTGAAAGGTTTAAAAGACAGCTATGAGGCTTTCCATAAGATAACCATTACAGATGAAGCAATCGAGGCTGCAGCAGTTTTATCTGACAGATATATCTCAGATCGTAGTCTTCCAGACAAAGCGATTGACCTTATCGATGAGGCAAGCAGCAAGGCAAAAGTCAACTATACACTCAAGCCCCAAGAGATAAGAACGCTTGAAGATAAGATCAAATCTCTTTCTGCCTCTCGAGATGAGGCAAGCCTTCAGCGTAATTATGAGAAAGCTGCAAAACTACAATCAGAAATAATCAATCTAGAAAATGACCTCAAGAAAAAAGAGGAAAAATTCGACAAGAAATATGAAAAGTCGAAAATAAATGCCATTGGAGCTAACGAGATCGCTCAAGTTGTTGCTAAATGGACGGGAATCCCTGTTACAAAGATAACAGAGAGCGAAAAAGACAGGCTTATCCATCTTGAAGATATCTTGCATAAGCGTGTTGTAGGACAAAATGAAGCTGTAGATGCGGTGGCAAAAGCTATCAGACGATCAAGAGTAGGCTTGCAAGATAGCAAGCGTCCTATTGGCTCATTCTTATTTATGGGTCAAACAGGCGTTGGAAAGACAGAGCTTTCAAAGGCTATAGCAGAAGCAATGTTTGACGATGAAAACAACATCATTCGTATCGACATGAGTGAATATATGGAAGCTCACAGCGTTTCAAAGCTCATTGGATCACCTCCAGGATATGTTGGTTATGACGAAGGAGGACAGCTCACCGAACAAGTTCGTCGTCATCCATATTCAGTTGTGCTCTTTGATGAAATAGAAAAAGCTCATCCTGACATTCTAAACGCTCTTCTTCAAATACTTGATGATGGCAGGTTGACAGACGGGCAGGGACGAACTATTTCCTTTAAAAACACTATCATCATTATGACAAGCAACCTTGGTGCAAGAGAAGTTAAAGAGCATCGTAAACAGCTTGGTTTTGTTGATAACGAAGAGGAAGAAATTGATTCTAAGAGAATCTATATGGATGCTCTTAAAAACAAATTTAAACCTGAATTTATCAATCGTATCGATGTCATCTGCATATTTGAGCCTCTTACCGAAGAGGATCTTGTTAAGATCGCTAAGATTTTAATTTCAAATATCAATAAGCGTCTAAAGGAGAAGAACCTCTCACTTAAAATCACTGAAGACGCGCTTGAATTTGTAGTTAAAAAAGGATCTAACGCGGAATATGGCGCAAGACCACTTAAACGATACATTCAACAGGAAATTGAAGACCAAATAGCAGAGAAAATTTTGCTTGGCAAACTTAAAAATGAAGGCGAAATTGTCATTGACGAAGAAGATGGCAAGTTGACATTTGTCAATGAATAATTTAACAAAAAAGATAAATAAAATGCTTCTTTCATTTGGAAAAACAATTTGTTTTTGATAGAATAATACTAGGAGGAAGGATATGAAAATTGATATCATAGAAAGAAATGGCTATAAAGTTAGCCAAAGACTTGAGAGAATATTAAACGAGAAACTCAAGAAACTTGAAAAATATTTTGATAAAGAGGCAAACGCTAAAGTGGTTTGCTTAAAAGATGGCAAACAAGAGAAACTAGAGATCACGATAACTAGCAAAGGAGTTCTCTATAGAAGTGAAGTGACAAGTGATAATATGTATAACAACATCGATTATGCACTTCCAAAACTCGAAAAACAGATTGTAAGAAATGTGGAAAAGCGTAAGGAAATAAAAGCTAAAGGTTCAAAACAAGAAAACTTCCTTCCATTTGAATTTTTGGAAGAAGAGCCTGAAGAACTTCCAGCAATTTATAAAAGAAAGACATTTGATCTAGACCCAATGCTCATAGATGATGCAAGATTTGCCATTGAAAGACTTGGTCATGATTTCTTCGTATTCTTAAATGCAGAGACTGGAAAAATCAACATTATCTACAGAAGAAAAGACGGCAAGTTTGGTCTTATTGACCTTGTATATTAGGATGAATAAAAAAAGCTCACCTTTTGGTGAGCTTTTTTATTAAAAACAGAGAAAGACAATAAATATTTTTTTTATTTTGATAAAATGCTAAGTATAGCAGTATTTTTTTATTTTAATAAATTATAATTGGTTTAAAAGGATGTACATATTAAAAATATAGAGTTTATCTATAGACGAATTATAGAACTTTGTAAAGAGAGAAGGATCACTTTAAGCCAATTTGCAACAAATAGTAGAATTTCAAAATCTACTTTATATTCAATGAAAAAATTAAAATGTAAAACAATCAAATTAAATACATTAGTAAAAATTTGTATTTATTTCAATATCTCTATTAAAGATTTTTTTTAATTC
>USKO01000035.1 GCA_900555365.1 uncultured Bacillota bacterium | reverse complement strand
ACATTGATAATAAAACTGTTAACGGATTTGTAGCTATTGCTTTACAATTAAATCCTAAAATTCAAAAAATGGATTTGGATGATGTTATTGCTTTGGAGCAAAAAGAATATGAAAATATTCTTGAAGAATTGGATAATTTGGAATTATTAAGTGATGATGGTTCTATTTCTTTAGATACTGAAGATTATCTCATTTTCAAATTAGAAAAAGAGTGTCATGTAACCAATTCAATTCCGGCTAATTTACATACTAAAAAATATTATGTTGATGAATTAAAAAGAATTGAGAAATCTTTAAGCTAAAAAGCATCTAATGTTACTTTTTTATCTCTTTTTAACTCTTTTGGAGGTTCTACTGCAACAAATTCAATTCCTTCTTTTTCAAGCACCTTTTTTATTTCACAAAGTGCAGTGTAAGTGCAACCTTTTTCATGCGGACTGCCGTTGATCATCAAAACTTTCATAACTTCTCCTTTACTTATTAAAAAAACGATAACTCAAATTTTGAGAGACAATAAAATAAACAAACTTTTCTTTATAATCAAAAGTAAATTCATCTGTAATTTTATCATTCGCAAAAACAAATTTTCCATTTATGATTTTAATATCTGCGAACATAATATTTGTAGTATAGTCTTCTTCTGTTGGTGCAATAAATATCCTTTCCAACTTATCAAATTTCAACTCCAATCCATCAACCCAGTCTTCATCTACTCTTACAGACTCAAAACGAACTATCAGTTTTCTTTTGCTATCAAAAGGACAAGAAGCCGTCTTATCACCCGTTGAGCCTGAAAGATAGGTAATTTTTGATATTACAGAATCATGAAAATTCCAAATTTTATCTAAAAACAAATTAAGCTCATCTTTAGTTTTGATTTTAATAAATTTCATATAAACTTTCTCCTTCCGCTTTATCTTCTATAAAGCTCTCTACGGTCGAAAACATTCTCCTCTTCCCATAAATTCTTCAAATTTTCGGGAGCCCTTGCACAGGTCGCGGCAACATTCTTTTCTAAACCCCATTCACTCTCCCTCTTCTATCTTTTTTGGAGCTAACGGCGGGATTCGAACCCGCGACCTGTGCATTACGAGTGCACTGCTCTACCTGCTGAGCCACGTTAGCAAAAGTCATATTTTTCTATTTTCAGCTCAATGTTCCTTTCTGTTTTTTTTGAAGCTTTTCTTTAGCTTATTCCCCAGTTTTTCCCAACTAACTTTCTTATCAAATTTAATCAATCATCATATGGTTTTTAAATTTAATTAGTTTTCTATTTTGCATAATACCACAATATATAGTATTATGCATTATAGAAAACTCTCATAATAAGTAGAAAGCGTTTAATTGTCAATGTTTTATTTTATAACATTTATAAGTTTAAACGACACCCTCTGTTCTTCCTCATTTTTTGAAATAACTTCAACCTCTACTTTATCGTCAAGTTTAACGATTTCATAGATATGTTTATGATTGTCTTCTGTTGCATTTTTTATATGAAGAAGTCCAGTCGCTCCATTTTCAAGTTTAATAATCGCGCCAAATTGTAAAATCTTAATTACCACCCCTTTATATACAGCGCCAACATGCAACTCTTTTATCGCGATAAGTCTTGGACTTTGCTGAAGAGCTTTAAAGCTTAAGGCAACTTTTTTGTTTTCTCTGTCAACTTCTATTACTTTAAAATTGTACTCTTCGCCCTCTTTTAAAATATCGCTTACATTGTCAACATGGCTGTACGCTAAATTAGATATATGAATAAAGCAGTCAACTCCTCCGACATCTACAAAGGCGCCATAGCTTAATATTTTTTTAACTTTTCCGCGTACGACTTTATTTATAAATATTGAATTCCAAAATAAATTTTCATTTGTCTCACGCACTTTATCTTCAAGCAGTTTAATGCTTGCAATTATGCTCTTATTTTCTTTATCAATCTCGGTAACCGTAGCTTCAAATTGTTTTCCTATGGCCTTTTTAGCATCTCTTGTAGTCGCTGAAATTTGGTCAATAGGTATGAAAATTTTATATTCGCCCATCTTTGAATATAGCCCATCTCTTTTTGCATCGCTTACTACAAATGTGAATTTACTACCAAGCTTAAGTTTATTGGCATTTTGAGTTGCTAAGATTAGATTATCCGCCCTATCTTTTGAAACCTCAAGCATTCCATCTTCATTTTTTGATTTTGTGATTATAACTTTAAATCTGTCGCCAATCTTTAAATTTTCATAATCTTCAACTTCTTCTCTTGGTAGAAAGGCATCATTCTTGCCACCAATATTGAAAATGCAGCCATTATCCTTTTTAATTACTACTACGCCGTCAAACATCTGCCCTTGCCTGTAACTTGCAAAGGTCTTTTCAACTGCGCTCATATCAAATTTTTCATCTAAATTTTTTTGTTGATTATTTTCCCTAAAAACCTCTAGGAAAATTTTAACAAATTAATCCTTTTTTGTCAAAGAATTCAAGGCAATATCATGAAGCTCGTTCAATTTTTCTGCGATAACTTTAGAAGAAGCATCTAAGGTTTCATTGTCAAGCTTTCTTCCATAAAATTCCTCTAAAGTAAAGGGCTCTCCAAGATAAACCCTCGTTTTATGAAATAACTTTGGCTTTCTTGAAATAAACATTGGCACGAGTGGCACTTTGGCTTTGATGGCAAACATGCTAGCACCATGCTTTACCTCGCCAAGCTGCATATTTGCATTATTCGTTCGAGTTCCTTCAGGATAAATTACAAGTTTTTTACCATCTTTTAAAACCTTTAGTGATTGTTTTATAGCTGCAACATCGCTTGATTGGCGATCGATTTTAATAGCCCCCATCCTCTTTATAAACCACCCAAACAGTTTGTTTTTAAAGAGTTCTTTTTTAGCCAAAAAATATTTTTTCTCCCAAGTATTGATAATTAAAAGCACTGAATCGGTGTTTGATGTATGGTTGCTGACTATTATGCAAGGTCCTTTAGGCAAATTCTTTTTCCCATAAAATTTTGCAGGAAATAATATTTTTACAGGCAGCGCTGCAATAATCTGAATCAAATGGAACATATACCCTCCTCTTTCTCTTCTATTTTTAATGTGTATTATTAAATTATCTTTCATAAATTTACTTATATTATCTTACTCTCATTCTAGCCTATTTTTCACTTATAAGGCTGTTAAGCTCTTGCTCAGTAAGATCTCGCCATTCTCCTCTTTTCATTCCGCCGAGCAATACTTTACCTATTCGCACTCTTTTTAAAAGTTTAATCTCTTTTCCAATTGCTTCAAACATACGGCGAATTTGCCTATTTAAACCCTCATCGATCACAACAGAAAGTTTTGTGATATTATTTTCAAAGCCAAGGCGCGTCACTTTTGCGCTTGGCAATCGCTCTCCATCAATCACTACTCCTTTTCGTAGTACTGCAAGTTCGCTTTCTTTTACCTCGCCTATTACATTAACGCGATATTCCTTTTCAGTAGAAAAACGCGGATGAGCAACTCTATTTGCAAAATCTCCATCATTAGTCAAAATTATCAATCCTTCCGTGTTATAGTCAAGCCGACCTATTGAAAAGAGTCTTTCATCTGTGTCTACGAGGTCATAAATTGTCTTTCTGCCCTTTTCATCATTGGCACTGCAAGCATAACCTTTTGGCTTGTTTAGTTTTATATATACAAAAGAAGAAGGAAGAGTTATAACCTTTCCCTCTACTTTCACCTTATCTTTCTTCTCGTTTATAATACTGCCAAGTTCTGTTACTACTTTGCCATTGACCGTTACTTTTCCTTCTTGAATTATTTCATCACATTTGCGTCTTGAAGCAAGTCCGCTGTTACTTAAAAATTTATTTAATCTCATTTTACCATTGTTCTATCAGGTCTTTTAATTTTTGCCAAATAGAATTTCTCCTTACATTTTCAATTGTATAAACTTTTTCACAAAAATGCAAGTCTTTATCAATAAATATTTTAATCTCTCCAACTTCACTGCCTTTGGTCACAGGCGCCTCAATGCTGTCTTGAATTTGATAAGTATATTTTACCTTTTTAAACTCATCTGCTTTAAGAGGATATAGATATTTTTCAAAAGTGCCTATTCTTACATAGTCATTTTCGCCTTCTATAACTTTTATCTTGTCAATATAGGCGTAGCCACTCGTTAAATCTACCAGATGATATTCCTCAAATGCTTTATTTAAAAGAGTGCTAGCCTCTTCAAACATCGGCCCACAATTTAAAACCACACAAACGACAGTCATACCATCCCTTGTGCAACTACCGACATAGCATCTTCCAGCATCGTCAGTAAAGCCTGTTTTAACACCATCACACCCTTCCAAACTTGTCAGCAGTTTGTTTTTGTTTTTAAGATATCTTGTCTTACCATCCGCATTAGTGATTTTTGTGTTTTTGGTTGAAACTATCTCTCTAAATGTCTCATTTTGCATGGCATAGCTTGTAATAAGAGCAAGATCATAAGCGCAGGTATAATGCGTTTTGGAATCCAGTCCATGAGTATTGTCAAAATGGGTATTTTTTGCCCCTATTTTTTGAGCCGTTTCATTCATAAGGTTTACAAATTCTTTAGTACTTCCGCTTATTCTTTCACCTATTGCCACCGATGCATCATTGCCAGATATCAGCATAAGTCCATATAACAGATCTCTAATTGTGAAAACCTCGCCCTTTCGTAGATATAAACTAGTTCCACTTATCCCAACTGCTTTAGGAGAAATTTCAAAAGGCTTGTCAAGATCATCACAATTTTCAATCGCGGTTATTGCCGTCATAATCTTTGTTGTACTTGCCATAGGAAGCTCTTCATTCATATTCTTGCTATAAAGCACTCTCTTTGAGCCCGCCTCCATCGTACACATGGATTTGGCACTAGTGTAATAATCGGCAGCCTCAGCTTGCGTTAAAACTCTAATGCCACTATAGAGAAAGCTAAATAGAAAAAGAAGCGCAAACAAAATACATAGAGCTGGAATTATTTTACTCTTCTTCATCTTCGCTCATCTCCCCGCTTGCACTGCTAGTGTTATCGCTATTTATCTTACTTAAAAGAGCATTAAACATATTGAGAACTGTTTGATAAAGAGATTTATTTTCAACATTTACAAACTTAACATCTCCATTATTCTCAATCAAAAAACCCACAGGAGTGACGCTCATACCACCGCTTGACCCGCCTGCCATAGGAAAATGATTTGCAACTCTTCTGGCTGATAGATCTGCGTATTCTCCCCCTCCCACAACATAGCCAACTGTGACTTTGGAAATAGGAATTATAACTGTCCCATCTTCAGTCTCCACTTTTTCGCCGATAACTGTCGAGCTGTCCACTATTGTCTTGATTTTTTCCATTGCTCCATCTATGAGATTGTATATAGAATCGTTGCCGCTATAAAATTTCATAAATTCTCCTTTTTTCTTACTTTTTTATGCTTGTTGGGGCTGACTTTTCAGTTTTTTCTTAAGCGTTGATTTACTCTTTTTCTTAGTTAGAATAACCGAATTAAGCCAAGAATATACAATATCAAATAAAGAAATTGTAATTATACATTTGAATGCAAACTGTAAGACTTTTCGATTATATGAAATGCTGTCATTAAGTTCTAGGCTTGCTGTCGGCTTTTCATTTTTGATTCTTGTATACAAATGAACTACTATCACATTGATATGTCCACTCACCATAGCAGATGTAAAAGCATCATCAAGTCCTATGTTATAAAATAATTCTATCTTTTTTAACCTCGTTTTATTTGTAAGCTGCTTTAAAAAAATCTTTAAAAAGGTGATTTCTTTACCTTGAAAATCTATCTCTTGAGACTCAACAGCTTCCTCTTTCTTAGTTATAATTTTTTTGCCTTTAATCCAAATCATCTGATGTGTAATTTTAAAGCCATAAAGAAACGCTCCAACCGCTCCAGACATCTCAAGTAGATTGAAAGAAAATCTCGCCTCAAGTTTTATAGGCAAAAACATTATACATATGATTATAAACGGAATAAATAAGTAGTAATTCATTTGAGCACCTCATTTATCGCTGATGCTATTATAAATCCAGCTCTTTCTATATGCTCTTTGATATCCTTAGGCGACAGTAGTAAATCTTCTGGGCTGTTAGCATTAAGGTCACTTGCAAATATCATAAATGGAATGCCAATCGAAATGCAAACCACTCCCATACTTTCCTCGTTGATCTTTTTGCCAAATCGATTGACGCCGCTTCCTGGAGTCATGCCTGAAGTGGTTATTTGAAAAGAAGTTCCAAGCCTAGAAATGTCATTTGTTGTCAAAGAATCAATCAGTAAGATATAATCAATTTCCATTCCCTTGACAAACATACCCACCATATCGATGGTCTCTATTCCAGTTGAAAAATAGATATTTGGACAAAACTTAAAAATATTGTTGTCCTTTTTAAGCGGCTTAATTTCTACATTATCAAACACCACTTTTCCAAGCCTATCAGACATGATATCTGGATTACCAAGCCCCACAATTAAGACCTTTTTATCTTTGCTTATATTTAACTTCTTATAGAACTTTTTTAAAACTTTACTAAGAGCGTTTATAATATAAACATTTGCGTCCATTCCATAATCATAAAGATGAGGAGAATTGAGAATAAAATAATCTCCCTTGTCCATTCCTAAAGAGCTGCTTTTTTGATCGCTTTCAATGGTCATTGTAGCAACGCTTATTCCAAACCTGTCCAGCTTCTTAAGTTTATAGCCGTACTGTTTTAAATCTTTTCCACTTTCATCAATTAAGTCATACATCATACAAATATTTTGCTTTATTTTAAAAAA
>USKO01000034.1 GCA_900555365.1 uncultured Bacillota bacterium | reverse complement strand
TGGCTGCGCCTTTTGCTTTGTTAACAATAATTTCAGCAGCAGTTGAATTCTTTTTATCTTTGAGTAGCGTTGACAGCTCTTTAATAGTTATAGCTTCGACAAGTGTTTTAGCTTCTGGGTTGCCAAGCTTGGTCTTTGTCTGTCCTTCAAATTGGACATTGTTCATCTTGACATTAAGTACAACTGTGAGCCCCTCTCTAAAATCTTCTCCAAGAAGATTTGCCTCTTTTTCTTTTAATAAGTTATTTCCTCTTGCATATTCATTCATAACCTTTGTAAAGGCGCTTCTAAATCCTGTCTCATGTGTCCCGCCTTCAATGGTAGGAATGTTATTGACGAATGAGAAAGAGCTTTCTGTATAACTATCTGTATAGATAAATGCCACTTCAAGATCAAAATTTTTATCTTCACCATGGAAATAGATTGGCTTTGTGAACAGTTTATTTTTTCCTTCTACAAGATAACTTACAAAATCACTTATTCCGCCCTCATAGTGATAGAATTCCTCTTTATCTGTGTTTAGATCTACAAGTTTTATTTTAAGTCCTTTGTTTAAAAAGGCAAGTTCGCGTGCACGATTGCATATGGTTTCAAAATTAAATTTTAGATTGCCAAACATATCACTATCAGGCAAGAATGTCACTTTTGTACCAGACTTATCAGTCTTGCCTATCATCTTCAGTGGCTCTACTGGCACGCCGCTATGCATCTTTCCGTCATCGTCCATATATGAATGGAAACCTATATAATACTCTTTTCCGCCTTTATATACAGTAACATTACACCATTTTGATAAGGCATTGGTAACTGACGCTCCAACGCCATGTAGTCCACCTGAAAACTTATAATTTTCAGTATTAAATTTTCCACCTGCATGAAGAGTAGTATAGACTACCTCAACGCCCGACTTATGAAGTGTTGGATGATTGTCAACAGGTATACCTCTACCATTATCCTCGACAGTTGCCGAGCCATCAGTATTGAGCGTAATTGTTATGGTATCTCCATAGCCGTTTGATATTTCGTCAATCGCATTGTCAACAATTTCCCATAAAAGGTGATGCATACCTTTAGAGCCTGTTGTTCCAATATACATTCCAGGACGAAGTCTAACAGCTTCTAGTCCTTCAAGCACAACTATATCTTTTGCATCATAATTCTTTTCTGCCATTTCTTCTCCTATTTATAAATTCTTGCTATTTTAGTATAACATAATTATTTTTTTTAAACAATTATTTTTTTGCAAAATTCTGTGGTTACTTAAATTTAAAAAAGCTTATCTGCAACGATATAGCATTAATAAATATTGAAAATTTCTGAATTTAAAGAGCTCATATAAGAAATATAAAAAGAATTTTTATCAATATTTTTGCATATTTATACATTTTTATAGATAAATATTCATATCTTTTGCTATATGCTTTGTAATAAATAACCTTGTTTTGCGTATGATAAATTTAGGAGTTATTATGAAAAAATTAGTTTTGACAGGTGGCGGAACTGCCGGCCATGTTTATCCTGCTCTTGCAGTTAGAGAAGAAATTGGCAGCGATTTTGAAGTGCATTTTATCGGTGGCGAAGGTATGGAAAAGGACATTTTGGCAAAAGAAAGCGACATAACTTATCACATGATAAAACCTGTCAAACTTGTACGAAAAATCACCTTGAAAAATATTTTAATCCCATTTAAACTTCTTTTTTCAATCATTGAAGCAAAAAAAATATTAAAAAAAATCAAACCAGATATTGTTTTTTCTAAAGGAGGATATGTAGCAGTTCCCGTTGTAATTGCAGCGCATATGCTTAAAATTCCAGTTATCAGCCATGAATCAGATTTAAGTATGGGGCTTGCAAATAAAATCATCCTTAAATACTGCGATGTGATGTGCGTGGCTTTTGAGAAAACTGCACTTGTTTCTCCTAAATGCGTATTCACTGGGCAACCAATACGAAAAAAGGTCTTAAATGGAAATAAAAACAATTTGAAATTGCCTAGCAGTTTTGATAAATATAAACCAAACTTGCTGGTTGTTGGCGGATCAAGCGGAGCGCAATTTTTAAATGACATCACTATTGAAAACATTGACTGCCTTTGTAAAAAATACAATGTTATACATTTAACCGGTAAAAATTTTAAAAACAAAATTGACAAACTAGGATATTTGCAGATAGATTATGCTGAAAATATGGGCGACTATCTTGACTGGGCTGATTTGATTGTCTCTCGTGCAGGGTCTGGGGCTATAAATGAATTCTTGGCACTTAAAAAGCCCATGCTGCTGATTCCCCTTTCAAAGAAATGCTCAAGAGGCGATCAAATAGAAAATGCTAAACTTTTTGCAGGGCTTGAATATGGCGACATCCTTGAAGAGGAAGATTATAACAAAGACATATTTTTATGGAAACTTGAAGATTTAAATAAAAATCGTCAAAAATACAAACAAAATATGGAAAAATCTTCTAACCCTAATGCCAGCAAAAATATCGCTAGACTTATTAAAGAAAAAGTAAACAAAGCAGGATGACCTGCTTTGTTTATCTACTATGTTGACAAAATTAAACTATAAATAGCCCAAACCATTGATGTAATTCAAGCAAAACTCAGCAATAATAATTCTTACCAAGAACAGGAAAATGAATAGAGATAAAAGTATGAATATTGAAATGATTTTTGAAATTATTGAAAGTGGAAACGATGATCTTACATTGGCTGTGATTGACCAATTTAACATGAATATTAATGAAAAAGGAAAAGGTGGCTACACTGCTTTACATATTGCGGTTAGAGCAGGAAGCTATAAGACAGCAGCTTCTTTAATCAAGCGCGGAGCCGATGTGAACGCTGTTACAGATCACAATAAAACACCACTCTTAATTGCTTGTGAAAAAAATAGATATAAATTTGTAAAACTTTTGGTAGACAACGACGCCGATGTAAATATTGCGGATAATAGCGGCACCTCTCCTCTTCATGCAGCTGTCGACGAGAGCAATCAGCAAATTGCAAACTGTATCCTTGAACATGGCAAGAATGCCAATATTAACATTAGAGATAATTGGGGCAGAACACCTGTTTGTGCTGCTGATAACGGCGATGTCGAATTGGCGGAATGTTTAATAAATCATGGCGCAAACCTTGACATTAAAGATAATGAAGGCAACAGCGCTTGGGACAAAGCAAAAGAAATGAATATTTATGATATCATTTTAAAATAAAAAATAACCATGATGAGCAAAATGAAAATTGCTAATTTCAACTATTAAACTATATTAAAAAGTAATAAAGCAGTCTTAGATGACTGCTTTTATTTACAAAATTGAAATAAATTAATCAAATTAATTAATAATAACTTACTTTAAATCCATAAATATTTATAAATTAAAAATATTTTTTATCAGTGCAAGCTTCCATACTCTTCAAGCAATCTTTTCAAAGTGTCTTCATTGTTTTGCAGCTTGAGTTTTTCATTTTCGACAAGTTCAACTGGTGCTTTAGTAATAAAACCTTGGTTTGAAAGCATCTTTTGTGATCTTGCAATTTCAAACTTCACTGTATCTATCTCTTTTAACAATCTTTCCTTTTCCTTTTCATTGTCAACCAGTTGACCCATAGGTATCAGAATTTTTGTTTCGCCGCAAATTACTCTAATGCATTTTTCAAGAGGCTCACTTGAAAGAATTTCAGCGCAGCTGCCGTGTGCTAGCCTAGAGATTTCCTGCAAATTTGCTTGCAAAAGCATATCATCTTCCTTGACTATAAAGTAGATATTTGTCTTTTTGTTGTCTGGGACATTATATTCTGCCCTCGCATTTCGAATAGCCTTAATAATATCAATTATACGCTCAAAGCTATTGCTGGTATTTTTTAGCTTTAATCTTGTTGGATACTGCTCTTTCATAATTGTTTGGCTGTGACCTGGAAGCTCTTGATAAACTTTCTCGGTAACAAATGGAATGAATGGATGGAAAAGTTTTAATAAACTAGTAAGTACATATAACAAGATGTTTTGTACTCGCGTTTTATCTTCCTTGTCATTTGCATATAGCTCGATTTTACTAAGCTCAATATACCAATCACAAAATTTTGATACTGTAAACTCAATTAAATCACCTGTCACATTCCCAAATGCATATCTTGAAATGTTTCGATTGACAGACTTTATAAGCTTATCAAGCTCTGATAAGATCCACTTGTCTTTCTCTTTTAAATTTAGGTTGTTAATGGAAGTGATTTTGACATCTTCAACATTTTGACAAACAAATTTGCAGGCGTTGTACAGTTTATTTATAAATATCTTGGCCTCTTTTGCCTTTTCCTGTCCATATTTGATGTCAGTGCCCATACTCATACCATTTATGAGGCTAAGTCTAAGTGCATCAGCACCATATTTGTCAATCATATCTATTGGATCAATGCCATTTCCAAGATGTTTTGACATCTTTATGCCATGAATATCTCGTACCAGACCATGAATTACAACATCTCTAAAAGGAACATCGCCCATAAATTTAAGACCAGAAAATACCATCTTTGAAACCCAGAAAGTGATGATATCATATCCTGTGACGAGCGCTGAAGTTGGATAATAGTACTCTAAATCCTTTGTCTTGTCAGGATATCCAAGGGTTGAGAAAGGCCAAAGAGCAGATGAGAACCAGGTGTCTAGCACATCACTATCTTGTGACAAAACACTGTTTCCACATACAGGACAGCGGCTTGGCTTTTCCTCTTCACTTGCAAATGTATGGCCATTTTCACATGTGAAAACTGGAATTCGGTGTCCCAGCCAAATCTGCCTTGAAATACACCAGTCTTGAATGTTTTCAAGCCAATTTAAATATGTTTTTTCATATCTTTTAGGATGAAATTTTAATTTACCACTTTTAACAGCCTCTATTGCTGGTTTTACAAGCTCTTTCATCTTTACAAACCACTGAGTAGAAATTCTTGGTTCGGTAAATGAGCCGCACCTCTCGCAAGTGCCAACTTGATTCTTATATTTCTCTTTCTTTACAAGGTACCCGCCTTCAATTAAAGCTTTTTCAATAAGTGGACGAGCTTTGATACGATCCATACCAGCAAACTGCCCTGCACTTTCTGTAAGAAGCCCGTTATCATCAATACAATTAATGACTTCAAGATTGTGTCTTAAGCCAATCTCATAGTCATTTGGATCATGGGCTGGAGTTATCTTCACCGCACCAGTTCCAAATCCCATTTCGCAATACTCGTCAGCAATAAGTTTGATCTTCCGATTTACAAGCGGCAATATTAAGTCTTTGCCAACTTGACCTTTAAAGCGTTCGTCTTGAGGGTTTACTGCAACAGCTGTGTCGCCAAAAAGAGTTTCAGGACGAGTGGTTGCTATAACCACCTCACCGCTTCCATCAGCAAAAGGATACCTTATATACCAAAGATATGTGTTTTGATCAATATGAATATTTTCATTGTCGGAAATTGTTGTTTTACAGCTTGGACAATAATTTACAACTCTCTTGCCTTTATAAATAAGTCCTTCGTTATAGTACTGACAAAATACATGACGAACGGCGCGGCTTCTTGTTTCGTCCATTGTAAAAGCAAGCCTTGACCAATCGCAAGAGACCCCTAGTTCTTTAAACTGATCACAAATTATATGAGCATATTTCCCATACCAATCCCAGCCGCGTTTCAAAAACTCTTCACGACCTATCATTTCTTTTGTGAGTCCATTGCGTTTAAGATCCTTGACTATCACCTGTTCTGTTGCAATTGCAGCATGGTCTGTTCCAGGAAGCCACAAGGTGTTATATCCCTGCATCCTTTTATATCGCGTAAGAACATCTTGAATGGTACAGTCAAGTGCATGTCCAATATGAGCTTTTCCGGTAACATTAGGTGGAGGCATAACAATAGAGAATGGTTCTCTCTTATCAGGAACTGCTTTAAAAAAATTGCCATCCATCCAAAACTTATATATTTCTCGTTCAAATAATTCCGGTGTATAATTTTTATCCATAATTACTCCTTCTAGGAATTATACTATAATTTTGAAAATAAAATCAAGCATTTTGAATATATGGTAATTTTTTTGACAAAATTATATAAAATTTCCTATTGACAAAGCATATAATTTAATCTAGAATATATGAACTATTAATAAACAATATTTCAAGAGGCAATATGAATTTCTATAAAAAATCAGCGTCCATTAAAAATGGCAAAGAAAAATATTCTATTAGTATTAATAAGGGAATGCTATCTCTTTACTTTAAATTTGTCACAGAAGCCTCGACCATCTATATTGTTGACAACTATCCATCTGTTGAACTTTCTTTAGAAGAATTACAAAATATAATCGCAACTCTATGTCATAAATCAAAAAATCGAAATAATTGGCAAAAAGAAATGTTCTCATCTCAAAAACTTGCAAAGGAAACCTTGTGGAAGCTCTATAGAGAACTGATTAAAAAAGACTTAGAAAATATCGCAAGCCTGCCAGATTTGCTTTTAGATGAAAGAATAGAAAGAGAGATATTAGAGATAATTGATAAAAACATCAATTTAAAAATTGAGAAAGAACCCTCTCACCAAAAATTAACAAAAACTCAAGCCAAAATCTTATCACAAGAGCTGCACAAAAAATATAACAATATGCTTGAGCACAAAAAATCTAAAATCAAAGAAATAAACTTTGAAATGGATGGCTCTTTTTCTTCCCCTCTCGCACAAGAGTGATTTTTAAATTGATTTACTTTCTTTTAAATAATTGACAATGAAAATATTGTATACTTAAAAAGCAATTTAAGTATACATTTTTTTACCGCCAATTCTGGCGGTTTTTGTTTTGGCTTTTTTTATTTTTTAATTTTATTTTTTATCTTAATTTAT
>USKO01000033.1 GCA_900555365.1 uncultured Bacillota bacterium | reverse complement strand
ATGATAGGAGTAACTGGCTCCCCAGGTAGGATTCGAACCTACGGCCTATCGGTTAACAGCCGAGCGCTCCACCACTGAGCTACTGGGGAATATTAATTGTACTAAGATATTTTAGCAGATAAAATTTTCATTGTCAATAAAAATATGAAAATTATTGATATTTTTTATGTTTTTTTATATCTTTGTCATATCCTATCGTTATAAACAAAAGATATTGGCATAACCCAATATCTTTTATTTGCTGTTTAATATCTTTTTTAAATACTTGCCGGTGTATGACTTCTCATTTTGAGCAACTTCTTCTGGTGTGCCTTTTGCAACTATAGTTCCCCCGCCATTGCCTCCTTCTGGGCCAAGGTCTATTATATAATCTGCAGATTTGATAACATCAAGATTATGCTCAATTACAACCACACTATTACCAGCCTCAACAAGACGATTAAGGATGCCAATTAGTTTTTTCACATCATACATATGAAGTCCAGTTGTAGGTTCATCTAATAGATAGATTGTCTTGCCAGTTGATTTTTTTGAAAGCTCGGTTGCCAATTTGACGCGCTGCGCCTCTCCTCCAGAAAGAGTAGTTGCGCTTTGACCAAGTTTTATATAATCAAGACCAACATCGTGAAGAGCCTTCACTTTGTTGTAAATAGATGGAATATTCTCAAAGAATTTGAGTGCCTCTTCAACTGTCATATCTAGAATATCAGAGATGTTCTTCCCTTTATAATGAACTTCCAAAGTTTCTCTATTGTAGCGTTTGCCTTTGCAAACTTCACATGGGACTGAAATGTCCGGCAAGAAATACATTTCAATTTCTTTTATACCCGCTCCTTCACATGCCTCACACCTGCCGCCTTGAACATTAAAACTAAACCTTCCAGCATTGTATCCCTTGGCTTTAGCCTCGGCAGTAGTGGCAAAAAGCTGTCTAATATATGAAAACATTCCAACATAAGTTGCAGGATTCGATCTAGGAGTTCTGCCTATTGGAGACTGATCAATGTTGATAACTTTGTCAAGATATTCAATATTTTCAATCTTCTTAAAATGTCCTTCATCTAGACGCGAATTGTTAAGCCTATTTGACAAATATGGATAGACTATTTCATTGAGAAGTGAAGACTTTCCGCTTCCTGAAACGCCTGTAATACAGGTGAAAACGCCAAGAGGTATATCAACATTTATATTCTTTAAATTGTTTTCCTTTGCACCAATGACTTTTAAGAAATTTTTCGGTTTCTTTCGCTCAACAGGCACTTCAATTTTTTCTTCTCCACGCAAAAACTTAGCGGTGATTGAGTCGCTGTTTTTTATTAAATCTTGATAAGTGCTATTTCCCACTATCTCGCCGCCGTGCACTCCCGCATATGGGCCAACATCGACTATCCAGTCAGCCGCTCTTATAGTGTCTTCATCATGTTCTACTACAATTAGAGTGTTGCCAAGATCACGGAGATTCTTTAAAGTGGCAATCAATCTATCATTATCTCTTTGATGAAGTCCAATAGAAGGCTCGTCCAGAATGTAAAGCACGCCAGCAAGCCCGCTACCTATCTGAGTTGCAAGTCTTATTCTCTGCGACTCTCCGCCCGAAAGGGTCTCTGCGCTGCGAGATAAGGTCAAATATTCAAGTCCAACATCGCACAAAAAGTTTATTCTAGCTTTTATCTCTTTTAAAATGCTCTTCGCTATTTCAGCTTTCTCTTTTGATAGAGATAAATCATCGAAATAGCTCTTAAGGTCGCCAACCGACATATCGCAGATGTCGGCAATGCTTTTGCCTTTAATTTTCACTGATAACGCACTTTCATTTAGTCTTTTTCCATGACAAAGAGGACAAATGATCTCTTTGACAAACTTGCCAATTTCAAATCTTACAAACTCGCTTTTGCTCTCTGCCAGTCTTCTCTTTAGATTGTTGATAATGCCTTCAAATGACAGCGCTCTCTTCCCATTAAAATGCTCAAAAGTCTTGTTTCTAGTCTCACTCTCGTATAGGTCAAGCCTTTCACCATCATTGCCATAGAGCAAAATATCAAGCTGCTTTCTTGGCAGATTTTCGACAGGACAATCAAGATCAATGTTATATTTCTTAGATAGCGCTAAAAAATATCTTTCGGCAAGTCCGCCACCATCTATTCTCCATCCAGTAGCATTAAAGGCCCCCTGTCTAATTGAAAGATGAGCATCTTTTAAAATCAAACTTTCACTGACATCAGAATATACGCCAAGTCCAGAACATTTAGGACAAGCGCCATATGGAGCATTGAATGAGAAGAGCCTTGGCGTTATCTCCTCCAGTGTCCATCCGCAGTAAGGACAAGCGTAGTTTGTGCTATAAAGATGTTCTTCTCCATCTTTATCAACAATTACCAGCCCTTCAGCTAGTTTTATTGCAGTTTCAATGCTGTCAGTAAGTCTTGATTTTATATTTTCTTTTAATATGATTCTATCAATTACAACGCGTATATCATGCTTTATATTTTTGTCAAGCACAATCTCTTCGTCAAGCGAGTAAATGCTGCCATCAACTTGCACTCTTACAAATCCCGACTTTTTTAGGCTTTCAAATTGCTTTGCAAACGCACCCTTTTGCCCTCGGATAATAGGTGCTAAAATAGTAAGTTTGCTTCCTTTTTCGAATTCTTCAATATTATCTACAATTTGGTCAACTGTCTGCTGAGTGATTGGCCTATTGCAGTGAGGACAATATGGCACTCCAACTCTAGCAAAAAGCAGCCTCAAATAGTCATAGATTTCAGTGACCGTTCCAACTGTTGAACGAGGATTATGATTGGTTGTCTTTTGGTCAATGGAAATTGCAGGACTGAGCCCATCTATTGATTCCACATCGGGTTTCTGAGCCTGACCTAAAAATTGACGTGCATAGGAAGAGAGGCTTTCAATATATCTTCTCTGCCCCTCTGCAAAAATTGTTCCAAATGCAAGACTAGATTTCCCAGAGCCGCTCACTCCAGTGAAGACAACCAATTTATTTTTTGGAAACTCTAAGTCTATATTTTTGAGATTGTTCTCTCGTGCTCCTCTTATCTTAATCGTATTTTTCATAACTATATTATACCACTTTTATATAATAATAAAAAGTTTTTTATCGCTTCTTCCCCTTTTCTAGTCTTTTTCGAAGCGTTTGAATTTGATTTCTTAGTTCTATTGCTCTTTCAAAATCTAATGCGCCAGAGGCAATTTTCATCATAGCAGTGAGTTTTTCTATTTCAGCTGGAATATCTTCAAGTTTAATATTCTTATCATCCACCTTCTTGGTTATTTCAAGGGTGTTTTTCACCTCTTTTACTATTGTTTTTGGAGTAATATTGTGCTCTTTGTTATATTCCTCTTGAAGTGCCCTTCGTTTTCTTGTTGTATCAATGGCTCTTTGCATAGAGTCGGTCATGATATCTGCGTACATGATGACCCTGCCGTTTGCATTTCGCGCAGCTCGACCAATCGTTTGAATAAGCGCTCCTTCACTTCGCAAAAATCCCTCTTTGTCGGCATCAAGAATGGCCACAAGTTCGACCTCTGGCATGTCGAGACCCTCTCTTAAAAGATTTATTCCAACAAGCACATCAAACTCGCCGCTTCGCAGCCCATTGACTATCTCTACGCGCTCCATAGTGTCAATCTCAGAATGCATGTATTTGGTTTTAAAGCCATGCTCTTGAAGATATATTGTCAAACTTTCTGCCATCTTCTTGGTCAGTGTCGTTACAAGGGTTCGTGCATTATTTTTGATAGTCTTAGTTATTTCAACCATTAAATCTTCAATTTGAGTCTTAATTGGTTTTACTTCTATCTCAGGATCTAGAAGTCCAGTAGGTCTTATAACCTGCTCGACAACTTGCCCTGCTCTTGACAGTTCATATTGCGCAGGCGTAGCTGATACATAGAGCACTTGACCAAGTTTTTTATTGAATTCGTCAAATGTAAGAGGTCTATTATCCTTAGCCGCTTCCAGTCTAAAGCCATATTCAACAAGTGAAGACTTTCTTGCCCTGTCGCCATTGTACATTGCGCGTATCTGTGGCAAAGTCATGTGGCTTTCATCTATGATTGTTAAGAAGTCTTTTGGGAAATAATCGATGAGGGTATATGGTGCTTCGCCTGGAGCTCTGCCATCAAAGTATCTTGAATAATTTTCAATTCCGCTGCAATATCCCACCTCACGCATCATCTCTTCATCATAAGCTACCCGCTGCCCTATTCGTTCAGCCTCAATCAATTTGCCTTGTTTTTCAAAATCCTCCACGGCTTTTGTTCTATCTTTCTCGATCTCTTCTAAAGCTATTTCCATTCTGTTTCGACCAACTGCATAGTGTGTGGCTGGATAGATTGCGACATATTTAAGCTCATTGATAAGATTTCCACTCACAGGCTCAAAATTGTATATCTTTTCAATTTCATCACCAAAAAATTGAACTTTAACGGCAAGCTCCGACTGGTTTGCAGGAAATATATCGAGAACATCGCCTTTCACTCTGAAAGTTGAACGTTTGAAATCTATATCATTTCGTGTATATTGAATATCGATTAGTTTTGATATAATTTCATCTCTGTCAATTATGTCGCCTTCTCTAAGTGAAATGTGAAGATTGTAATATTCATTTGGATTGCCAAGGCCATAGATGCAGGACACGGAGGCGACGATGATGACATCATCGCGCTCTAATATTGATGATGTTGCACTGGATCTAAGTTTATCAATCTCATCGTTGACCGACATATCTTTCTCTATGTAGGTGTCGGTTGAAACTATGTAAGCCTCAGGTTGATAATAATCATAATATGAAACAAAATATTCTACTCGGTTATTTGGAAAAAACTCGCGAAATTCGTTACAAAGTTGAGCTGCTAAAGTCTTGTTATGTGCAATTACCAAAGCAGGTTTTTTCATCTTTTTAATTATATTTGCCATAGTAAAAGTTTTGCCGCTTCCAGTGACACCAAGCAGCACCTGCTCTTTAAGCCCTTCCTTAAACCCCTCTTCTAATTTATCTATTGCTTGGACTTGATCACCTGCTGGCTGATACTTGCTCACAAGCTCAAAATCTGCCATATTTTTCCTCCACTTTGAAAAAAATATACTTTTAAAACAAAATATAATTTTCTTAAAATAATTTAACATTGAAAGCTTAAATTTATAACTCAAATATTCTATTCTTAAAAATTCTAATTTTCTAATTTAAATGATATTTTTAATTCACGCTATAATTATAGCATAACTGCAATCATTTACATAACATTTTAGCTTTTAAAAATTGCTTTTAATATAAGTCCAAAAACAAAGCTGACAAGTGCTAAAAACAAGCTGCGTAAAATTAACATATATAAAGATTTGCGGGCTTTTTTTGCATCTGAGAGATAAGTTTGGCCTTTTTTCTTGAGCTTTACACAATAATAATAGCCCTCTTTGCTATCAGAAACGACAAAGTCAATGTAGTTTTGTAGTGAGAGACTTGCCATAATTTCATCTATTTCATTTATTGATAACACCATCTTTTTGCAAACATCTTTAGCAATATCATGTGGAGAAATTAAGCATGTCCTTTTTCCTAAACAAACTTTACACAAATATCTTAAAACCAATTTCTCTTTTCGCTCAGGCATATCAGTCATTAGAAAAATTATTTGCATTTAATAATGTTATTATACTAATGTTAAGGTAAGGTAAAATACGCAGAAAAATATTGAAATTCCATTTTTTGTATGATATAATCTTCAAAGGAGATACTTATGTTTGGTTATAATGAAAAATATGTAAAAGAACATGTTGATGAAATAAAGGAATATCAATCAGAAGTGAACAATTTTGAAAAAGTTGACAATAAATGTAAAAAAATTACAAGGGCAACCAGCTGCAAAGGACTTATTCGCGATCTTAATAAAAGAATTGATATCGATTTTATCAAAGAGAGTGAAGAGATTGAAAATGGCTATAGTCAAAGCATTATGAAATTTTTGAAAAGTCCAAATACTAAAATTTTGCAAGCCTTGCCAAGTCAAATACTTTTTCAAGGAAATAAAGATGGCGAAGAACTTGATGATTTCAGAAAAGACGCACTGGCAACAGCACTGCATGTATATTATCTTAACAGAAAATACCCACATGCAGAACTGAGTCTTAGCTGTCCGAGACTCCGTCCGATAATCAACAATGATAAGATTAATCCAAGAGATGTCGGCGAAAAGCAGTTGTGTCAGGTGCTTTGTGCGTACAGATTATTTCTGCCATTCGTTGGAATAACAGTTTCAAGCCGTGAGAGTGCGCAGTTTAGAAATGGTATAACCAAGATATGTGCCACTAAAGTTTCAGCAGGTGTTTCAACAGGAATCGGCGACCATGAATCTAAATATACAGGAAAAGAAGATGGTGATGCCGGAGATGAACAGTTTGAAATCAATGATAACCGTTCATTTGACAGAATGTATAAGGATATGGAGGATGGCGGGCTTCAGCCAGTCGTGAATGAATACATTTATGTATAGAAAATATATATGTATAACGAACAAGCACCTTGTGAGTGGCAGCGGTGGTGCAGAGTGTACTATGAATGAGTACATTACGCAGATTGAAAAATGTGTGGCACTGCACCCATATGCCATGATACTTCGTGAAAAGGATATGGACAGGCAGGACTACAGGGAACTTGCCAGACACATACAGGTAATGTGCAGGGAAGCTTCTGTTAAAATGTTTGTTCACAGTGATATCAGTGTAGCAGAGTATGCAGGCTGTGGAAATGTACATTTTTCAATGGAACATTTTAAACAAATGTGTGATGAACAGGCTGATGTGATAAAGAGGCTTGATTGTGTGAGTGTATCGTGCCACAGTATGGAAGAGGCAGTGAATGCTGTTCGTGCAGGAGCAGACCAGGTTGTGCTTGGAACAATATTTGAGACACA
>USKO01000032.1 GCA_900555365.1 uncultured Bacillota bacterium | reverse complement strand
GAATATAAATAAAAAAATAGAAAAATAAAAATAGAATTTAATTTAAAGTAAGTTATAAATAAATCATATCAACTTTTGATAGCACTAAGTCAAATCTAATCTATGCACTAGAAAAGAAACAGATAGGGGAATGATAATTCATATATACATAGATTGCATAAAAGCTAATTTTTAAAACTTTTATTGCTCTAAAGTTTTTTAACTGTTATAATCCATATAATTTTACAACTTGATCGATTTTTATTTATGTGATGGATTTTAATTAAATATAGTTTTTATTATATACCATAAAGTTCAAAAACAAAAAATGTAGACAAACAATTGCAGATTAAAACAATATGAAAACAATTAAAAACAATAAAAATAAACAATAGAAATAAAACAAGAGACTGTTTTAGCCCCTTGTTTTCTTTTTAATCTTTGTTGTCATTGGTTTTATCACTGGCTTGTTTTTCCTCTTGCTTTTTCTTTTTCAAAGCTTCTTTATATGCTCTTTTCTCCATAGCATACTCTTCTTCTTGTTTAGCAATAATTGATCTTTGAATAGAAAGCAGATGTTCAGCACTCATACAGTTGTCAATCTTTTCATTGATAATATTTATTTTTTCATCAATTCTGTTGATCTTTGTATTATACTGTTTGAAAGCTTTTTCCATATTTTTAGAAATCTTTTCTTTGTTTTCAAGACGAGATTCTTTTACAAATTCCTTATGCTGTTTTTCAATTTCTTCCTTTTCTTCGAGAAGTTGTTGTTTAGCATTCTTCAAGCCTTCAAATTCAATATCTCTTTGTTTTTGTGCTTCATTAAGAACTGCATCATGGTTGATTGACAACTTACGGTCGTATGTTTCCTTTTTAATCTTATCAATTTTCTTGATTTTAACTTTTCTGAAAGCAAAACCAACAATCGCAACAATCAAAGCAAGAGCCATAATTATTGAAGAGATAAGTAGTAGTGGACTTACATTATTGCCATCATCTGGATCTTCTGTGTCTCCTGTATTATCATCGTCAGTGTCGTCATCTGTTTCTGTAGATGAAGTTTGGCTAGGAGTAAATACTCGTTCTTCAAATAGAGGAGATAATCTAGCATTATTATAGTCATTTTGTGTTATTGTAGTGAAATCTAGGTGAGTGATAATAGCTGTACCTAAAGTATCATAGCAATCAGAAACAAGGGTAAATTTAATAGTAGGGTTTGTGGCTTCTGTGCACTGCAGGTATAGCTTATAATTTTGAAGTTCACTTGAAGAAACTATTTGACTTACTTCTTCAAAGCCCTCAATTGTAACAGTTAAACCATATTTGCAATCATGCTCGTCAGTAGATGCATTTTCTGCAGATAAATTGAATATCGTTGCAAGGTCAAAAGTGAGCATATAATATTGATCAGCTTCTAGCGTTAGGGTATAAGCAGAGGTGAGTGAAGCGCTACTTGCATACATTGTTTGAATGACAAGCAAATTTGAGTCTTCCACTTGCAGCGATGGATCGAAAACTATATAAGGGTTGTCATTTCCACTTACCAGTCCAGCGATTGCACAATCGTCAGAATCAGCTTCAGTTTTGGTGTCATCATAAATTTGATCAATAGTAAGATTGTAAGCAGGCGATGGGGTAACCACATTTGAAACAGGGCCATTATCTGTTATAGAGAAATAGTAGTCTGACAAATCGCATGTATATCTAGTTGCAGCAAAAGCGTCTTCAGTTGAGGATTGAACTAGGAAATTATCAAGATAAACATATCCGCCAACTTTATTATTTTCGCCAAGGGAAATTTTGATGTTTACATCTGAAGAAACGGTTTCTGCAGTTTTAACATAAATCTCCATATTATTCCATCTGTCAAGACTAGAAATACCCGTTTGTGAGAAGATTACAATTCCGTTTGAATCAATAAGCTCTACAGTTATTTCAGAATCGTTCAATCCGCTTAGACCATTTTGGTTATAATAGTTAAAAGAGATCTTGTAGTAGCTATTGCTTGATAACGTTGTAGAAGAGGAAGTAAGTGATTGATAGCTGTTATTTTTATTTTGCATCATGTAGACATTATTAGGGAGGTCATAATCCAAGGTATTATTTGGATTTCCAGGATAAATTCCAGCCCAATCATATTTACCAGAGTACATTGTTTTGTAGCTGTCGCTATCATAAAGATAGATAACACCGCTTTCATTTACATTTTCATCTTCAATCTCACTAGTCCAGTCACTAGCAATCAAAGGGTAGGAGTTGTCATGAGTGAACTGTGTTTGGTTGAAATATGAATTGCTTATGTCAGAAGGAGTTGAGGAGAAGGATAACAACTCAAGACTATTTGAGGCACTTGAAAAATCTTCATAGTCGGCGTATTCAATTTCAATGTTATCAATTACGACACATCCTTGTGCGGCTGTTGATGAATCTCCAAACCATAGCTCAAGATTAATAGAACTATCATAAAGCGAATGACCCTTTACATACATTTCAACTGTTTGATAGTCGTTTGTAAATGAGTTTTCTACATTTGAGGTTATACCGCTTGTTTGTCCGCTTTGAGTTGCATAATAGTTACTATCATCCTCGTCATTGCTTAAAAGATTAGGGTACATGGTGTAGATATTGTTATTTTCTTGAATTTTCAAGTAGAAAGAGCCGCTATCTATTTGAGAGGCCTTCATTTTCAAGGTGATTTTATATATGCTATGCGCTTTTATATCAATATCTCTTGATTGAACTCCTACATAACCATCGCTTGAACTTGTGTAAAGTATAAGTGCTTGTGAATTTCCATAGGAAAGATCATCTCCAGTATATGAATATCCAGTAAGCGAAGCAAAATCAGCAGGCTGCATTTTGATTTTAGATATTATAGCGTGGCCATCTACATTGCGACCCACGATTGACCAGTCATCTCCGAGCGTATTTGAGTCTGATGCGATAGGCTCTTCAAAATCAAGATTATATCCGCTAAGATCTACCAAAGCTTTTGACGAAAGAAGCCCTTCTGTCAAAAAGCAAGTTGAACTATTATAGTCTTGGTAGGTGTCTTCACCAGTATAGCCGTAATCATAACAGCTCTCAAAGAAAGCATTTTCAGAATATCTAACGCCGCGAATTTCATCAAAGAATACCGCTCCAGAGCTTCTACCGCCGTTTGCGCTACCAAGATAAAGGTCAATTGTTATCGTCTGACTAGTGTCGCCAGTAGCAATAAAGAAGTGATAATCTTTCCAGTCTTTTGTCAAGATATTTTCATATCCAATAGGATCAAGAGCATTTCCTTCATCATCCACAAGCCCGCTTATATAAATAGAGGCATTCACATTATCATCGCCATTAGTATCAGTTTTTACAGCAACAGAAAAGCTGTAGTAAGAATTAGCCTCAAGAGTTATGCTTTCGCTTCGATATCCTTTTTGAGCAGCAACATTCTTGTCGGCAGAGTATGTTTTGGAATTGATCATTAAAATTCTTGTATCGCTATTTCCTCTTGCGCCTGGGTTTGATGAAAGCATATAAGTTTCTCTATATCTAGAGAAGGTGGTGTTTGATCCTGTCTCGTCAGTAGTAATTCCAGTTCCCACATCAACGAACATTCCAGTTGCATTAGAAGAAGACTCAATAGCGCTCCAGCCTGACAGCGAATTGCTTGCAGAAGCAAAAGAACCTTGAGTAAAAGATGAATTTGTAATTGAAACATTTTCTTGATAACTCTCCACATAGTCAGCAGCATTTACAGCGTTTGACATTTGAGTTGTGAGAGATAATCCTCCAAATAGGGTGAAAGGAAATAAAAAAGCCACACATAGCTTCAATAGATTGTTTTTAATTTTGCTTTTAGATTTAATCATATTCCACCTTTTAATAAAACCAAATATTACTTATGTAGTATACAACATTTGTCGAGTTTAATCAAATAATTTTCAGATATTTATTCATAATAATTATATGTTATTAAATAAAAGCATCATAAAGTCTAAGAACGCAAATTTAAAGTGTGCAAAGTCAAGAGGCAATATGAGTGATTTTTTCAAAAATCACGATTTTTCAGTGCAAAAAAAGAGGAATAATGTCAAAAAGATAAAAAAGAGTCAAAAACTCAAGATAAAGCAGGGGTTTTGGCTGGTGCTTAGCGGGGCGGTTATTGGATTTTTAAATGGCTTTTTTGGCGGCGGCGGAGGCATGGTTTGCGTGCCAATTTTGCAAAAAGTTTTAAAGCTTGATGCGAAACGCTCTCACGCGACTGCAATTGCAGTTATCTTTCCTTTAAGTCTCATTTCAGCTTTTATCTATGTCATCAATGGGTATATTGAATCGATGCCACTTTTGACTATTGGACTTGGTGTGGTAGCCGGTGGAATAATAGGGGCCTTTGCTCTAAAATTTTTGCCGCCAAAAGTGGTTCGAATAATCTTTGCAATTATCATGTTTGTAGGAGGAATTAAGCTTATCTTATGAATATTCTTCTTACCATTTTTCTGTATGTCTTATTTGGTTTTATTGCAGGTATATTTGGCGGTCTTGGAATGGGTGGCGGCACACTACTCATTCCGCTTTTAACCATCTTTTTAGGATTAGATCAAAAGCTCTGTCAAGGAATAAATCTCGTATCTTTTTTGGTTATGGCATTATTTTCGCTGATAATTCACTATAAAAATGGCTATATTGTGACAGACAAAATCATGTATATTGTGCTCAGCGGAATAGTTTTTTCGCTGGTAGGTTCTCTTCTTGCCGGGCATCTTCCAAGTGAAATATTAAGGACAGCATTTGGTGTTTTTTTGTGCATATTATCAGTTGTAGAAGTTATAAAGGTTTTTATAAAAAAATAAGAGCAAATTTATAATTTTAAGCATGCAAAAGAGCATGTTTTTTTAAATAATTTAAAAGATATCTTTTAAATTTTTATTCTTTAGTTTACAATCTTTTCAAAATATGCTAAAATAAGTCAGACTGGAGGATATATGGTAGACAAGACTAAATGTATCGGATGTGGCACTTGTGTAGCTATATGCCCAGTGGGTGCACTAAGTTTTGACAAAGACGGCAAGGCCGTAATGGATAAAGCAAAATGTATACATTGTGGGGCATGTGAAGCAAGTTGCCCAGTAAACGCTATAAAATTAGATTAGAGGTTAAAATGGAAAAGGTAGCAATTATCGAACTCAATGAAAGGGGATTATCGCTTTCAATTTACAAAGTATCCAATGGGAAAAGTATGCTTGCTCTAAGCAAGACTCAATATTACGATATCGGCAAAGAGATTGAAGCGGTAGAGCTTTTATCTCCTAAAATGAAAAATGATATTTTAAGTATGCTTAAAATCTATCGAAAGCTTATTGAAGAATATGGAGTAAGCAAGATTTATGCTGTAAGTTCAAATATCATAGTAAGAGCGAGAAATTATAGGGGAATTTTTGATGAAATCTATAATAATACTGGGCTCAATTTTTCCATTCTTTCTGATGAGGAATATATTAAATATCTGTTCAACGCTGTTGTCAATAGTATAGACAGTGCAAAAGGCGTATTTTTGCATATAGGTGCTAATGCTTGCTATTTAGTTCGATATAACAGACGCGCAATTTTAAGTAGTACAATAATTCCAGTAGGCACCTATAACATACAAGAAAAATATGCTGACATTGATCAGATGACCGATGCTATTAAGAAGAACATTGCATCTAAGGTTGCTTTAAGCAAAATCGAAGAGGAGTGCAAGGTGGTAGCAACTGGCATTTCCTTCCTTGCAATGGGCAAAATAGCAAAGAAAGTTCAGCGTTATTCACTTGATATTGACAACAATTACCTTTTAACTGGTCAAATTATGGAAAAGACATGCCAGTTTATTAAGAGTGTAGATGTTGATAAGATCAAAAAGATCAAAGGTATAGACTATGAGGAGGCAGACAAGATTCTTGTTGGTTTTGCCTTTATTCGAGCATTCTTTGACATTTTAGATATCAAAGAAGTTGCCGTTTCATGTGCTAACTTGAAAAGCGGAATTTTGCAATCTAATATTTTGAATGCTTCTCAAGAAAGGTTTAATGATCTATTGTCAAATTCTCTTGAAAATTACTACGAATTTAATAAAGATGAATTTTCAATCAATCCATATGTGTATAATATGGCCACTATTTTATTTAAGCAATTAAAAGTAATGCATAAATTGCCAAGATTTTATGTTAAACCTCTTCGAATTGCAGCTTTTATGTATGACTGCGGTAAATGTATCAATGCTGAAAGCTATACAAAGTATGGCTTTGACAAAATAGTATTCTCTGATATTGTAGGCGTTTCGCACAGAGAGATATTAATCGCAGGATTTATCTGTACTTGCCAAAATCTTGATGATTTTTCGCTTAATGATTGGATCAAGTATAAGGATATCTTGACTGACGAAGATTTAGATGCAGTGAGAAAACTAGGCATCATAGTAAAACTTGCGGTGGCTTTGAACGCTTCAAGAAAACCTATTATAACAGATATTGTTTGTGATATTCTTGGAGATTCAATTATCATGAAAACAGTTGTTGAAGGTGATGCTTCTTATGAAATTTTGGAAGGCATGAAGGTTGCTCAAGATTATAAGAAAGTTTATAAGAAGAGCTTGCAAATAATTTAATCAAACCACAATTTGATTGTATTTTAGGGTAAAAATGCCCTTCGCATAAGAAAAAGGCTCGATTTTTTGAAGGGACAGCAGAATAAAACTGACTTTGTCCCTTTTTGATTTTAAAAATCAAAGTGCAAATTTTAATTTGATGTTTAAGAAACAAAATTGTAAAATTATAAGCTTTAAATTGGCTTAAGCGTTTGAAAGGCAAGTTTTGATAAAACTTCAAAATTGTTATGTATGCTTGATGAAAGAAAGCGCATAAATATATATGAAAGTAATAAATTATAATTAACAATTATAATAATAAAAATTTGTTTTATTATTATAGGAGGTCAGCCATGAGCGATAC
>USKO01000031.1 GCA_900555365.1 uncultured Bacillota bacterium | reverse complement strand
AACGGGCGAATTGGCCTCGACGCACGCCGAAATGATCGCCTGCAACTGCTCCATGTTGTTGAAGTTGAATGCAGGAATGGCATAACCGCCCTTGATGGCCTTGGCGAACATCTCGCGCGTATTCACCAGTCCGAGTTCTTTGTAAGATACCATAACCGTTAAATTTTAGTTATTTGATACGAAATGAATCTCTATGGGAGTTCATGCAAAGATACAACAAAATTCAGAAACCGCCGCGCGGGAATTCGGAATATTTTTTAATAAAAGTTTTTTTAGCTCACTGCCATTCTATGCTCAGCATAATCTCTTAAATATGAGAAAAACTAAAAGTCACCAAAAATCTTTTCTTCGAATAAATAAACATGAGGGCGCAAAATGAAATATAATGATGAGCAAATTTTAAGCATAGACGAATATGAGGCTATGGCTAAAGCTTATTCCAATGCTCTAAAAAAGCATGGGTTTGTCTTTGTAAAGGTTGACAATGAAAAAAATCAAGAGCTAATCGTCAATGTTTTTGAGCTTTTATCAAAAATAAAATCTTGTTTATTTTTAATGGGAGGATTTTTAAACACCTCCACTTTATATTCATTAAATGAAAGACAAATCAAAAGGCTTCGTGTTATTTTTGACTATGAAGAGCCACTTACTAATCATCATTATAGGCGCGATAAAACGAGCTGCTTTCTCGTTTTTATCGGTCTTGAAAGTCAGCTTTTAAAAGTGCTGTTACAGTTAAGCGAAGAATCAAATTTTGAATTTGAACTAAAAAAAATAATCAACGATAGACTTTCAGCGCTCTCAACAATATTTAAAGAAACAAATTAAAAAAGCCCTCAAGCAAGGGCTTTTTTTATTAAGACATAAAATCTATAATTTTAGGAATTGACTGATCGACGGTCCTTCTAAATCTGTTGTAAATATCTTGATTAAATGGCTCTTCAGTATCCTCTTCCTTTGCCATATCAGTTGGAAAAATATCCATCTGACGCACCAAAATTTTACAGATAGCTTTGCCGATTACATATATGGCATTATATTCATCGATATCGTTTTTATACTCAATATCTTCATATTTGTCGCTATCCATAATTTCTTCATAGGCATAAGTGAAAAGAAATTGCAGTTTTTCAATAGCAAGCTCATTTCCTCGTGATCCAGCGAGAATTTCCCAAGAGAGATATTTTTGATAATTTTCACCTAAAAGCCCAGGCACTCCAGATTTATAGTAGTATGCTATTATATCCATCGCTATAGAATCACCTCTTCCTGCAGCCTCTTTATACTCTTCAAATGATGGTTTAAACTTGGCTGGATCATTTTCGATCAGCTCATTAAGTTTTTTTCTTGCAGTTGTGAAGCCTTCCAATGCTTCTTCATAATATATGAATTCAGGTCTTTTAAAAATTCCCACGCTCAGCCTCCTATTAATAGTATAACATCAAAAACTAAATTTAAAAAATATTTTTATAAAATTTTTATTTATAATTTCTAGTTGTCTATAACATTACATTTTATCTAAAACAACTAGACACTCATATTCCCCTGTCCTTGCAAACATATCAAAGAGATAAACATTGCAAATCTTAAAACTTTTAAGTTTTTCAAGATCTCTAATAAGCGTTGCACTATCGCAAGAAATATATATCAGCCGCTTAAATTGCCTTTTACTTAAATTTGATATCACCAAATTATCTAAGCCACCTCTTGGAGGATCAACGATGATTGTGTCAAAATTCAAATTTAATTTTTCTAGTTCTTTGCCACAATCGCCATGAATGTTTATAAGTCTTTTCAATCTGTTTTGATATTTTAATCTTTCAGCCTCATCATGTTCACGCTGTCCTAACTCTATTGCTACAACCTTTTTGCCGGTCTGGCATATAGCGCCGCTAAGTAATCCGCCACCACTATAACAATTTAAAATTAAATTCCCTTTTATGTGGCTTAAAACACTTTCATACAATTTCAATGCCACCTCATCATTTACTTGATGAAAACTCGACGGCGATAATTGTGCAGTAACACCCATTGATTTGTATACTATATTATTGCTGGCGTATATCGTTTTGATCTGTTTTTTATAACTTTCATAGATATTGAAATCGTTTGATAAGTTAAGAATTAACCCTTGATAATTGACTTCTTTTGCTTTATTTTTATAAAAAGTCATCATACCTTGTCCATTAAAATATAAAATTTCTATGATATCAAAAAAGTCATAAATTTTATTGCCGGCCAAAAACAAATCAATTTTAGATATGGCGTCGCTAATCTCCCTTTTGCAAATTTGACAGCTTTCAATTTTTACAATATCATTGCTCCCACGCTTTTTAAGACCAAGCCTATGATTTTTCACAAAAAGCCTAATCTTGTTTCGATAAAAATATGGATTGGGCGAAGCTATTAGATCTACCCTGCCAATAAAATTTATTTTTTTCAATTGTCTTTCAAATAGTTCTTTCTTTATTGCCAGCTCTTCTTCATATGGCATATGTTGATAGGCGCATCCACCACATTTGCCAAAATATGGACAAGGCGGTTTAATTCGAAGCTTGCTTAAGCTGCTTATTTGTACAATTTCTCCTTTTGAGAAACTTGCATTTTCTTTTATTATCTTTACATCTAAATTTTCGCCCTTTATGCTATAGGGAATAAAACAAATTTTACCATCAATCTGTCCCACTCCCTCGCCATCAAAACCATAGTCAAAGATTGTGGTATTTTTAATTTTTTCCTGCATTTTCTTCAAATTCCTCTAATTTCCATTGCAACAAATCTAGCACCTTTTCTTTTCCTATTTTATTTAAACTGCTGGTCAAAATAATCATCTCTTTTCTCAAATTCAGCTCCTTTGCAATGCTATCAATACTTTGATTAAGTTTGCTTTTTGAGAGTTTATCAGCTTTGGTAGCCAAAATTGTAAAAGGTAAGTTATTGAAAAGCAAAAAATCAATCATCTGCTTGTCAAGAGATGATGGCAGGTGCCTTATATCTAAAAGCACAAAAATATTAAGCAGATTCTTAGCGTTTAAAAGATAGTCGCCAATAAGCCCAGCCCAAACCTGCCTGTGGACTTTTCCTGTCTTAGAAAAACCATACCCTGGCAAATCAACAAATCTAAAGCGGTCATTGATTAAAAAATAGTTGACCATCTTGGTCTTGCCTGGCGTGGAAGATGTCTTGGCAAGAGATTTGACATTTGTTAAATAATTGATTATTGAAGATTTCCCAACAAAGGCAAATTCTGGCAAATTATCATTGATAATCTTATTTTTATCCGTTACGCTAATTTGATAAATTGCTTTTTTAATTTCCATAAGTTTAGTTTAACATAACAGCCCCTAAAAAAGCAAATATATTTCTCAAGCAACTATAAATAAAGAGTAGGCTCGCTCAACATTCAAACTAATTACAGATTGCCAGATCATAAATAAATATCAATGATACCTATTCAATCACAATAATTCACACATAAAAAAGACGGCCTTTTAGCCGTCTTTAAATTTTTAATTATTCAGCAGTGGTAGGAGCAAGTTTGAATACAAATACAATTTGAATATCGTTTATTTCATTGTCTTCGAAGCCTGCAAAGGCACCATCTGGATTATCATAAATTTGATATAAAATGTCATCAAATGTGATTTCTGTAGGGTTAAGACTTTCTCCAAATTCTGTCGAGACATTTCCAGCATTAACAGAGATGTCAACATAATCAAATTCTACTTTAACATACTCTCCTTCAATATACGTATAGAGATTGTCAATATCTGCAGAAGTTACGAAATTATAGATTGTATTTTCAAGTTGGATAAATCCGTCGCCATCCTCTATATATAATATTGTATCATCAATGCGTTCCATTGGATCATAGGATTCTGTATCTGGGTTGTAAGAGTAAATAAAGCCGCCACCTTGTGAATATTGGAAATTTATAGACCAAGCAACATCTGGATATATGCAGTCCCAAACAGCAGTAATTGTAATAGATTCACTAGCATTCACTACTACATTTCCAAGACTAGCATTGCCGCTTACATAATCATTTCCACTTGCAGTATAAGTTATGCCGTTATAAGCAAAACCTACAAAAGTATAACCATCTCTTTGCACATTGTAGAGTCCGAAGCCGTCTCTTACATTGTAAGAAATAGTGTCGATCTGATCACTAATAGCATTAAATTTAACATTAACTGTATAATCAATAATATTTTCACTTAAATAGATTTTATAAGCACTAGGAGTAAATTCAACCTGACTTAAATCTACAGGAAGTCCACTTTCATCAACCCAACCAGCAAAAGTATAACCACTAGTCAACGCCTGAGTAACTCTAGAATCATCTGCTGCAATTAATTGATATCCACTCAAATTAGCTTCTGAAACATATTCTCTAGCAATCAAAGTAGTTCTATCGCTATCATAGTATTCAAAAGTCATCATATTTGACCAGTATGGATTTAATACATAGCTGTTTTCTACTCCTGTAACTTCGCTCCAGTTAGCATACATTGTAGGTTGACTATCTGTAGAATCGCTAATATTTGAAATATACCAGCCTCCAAATTCTGCGCCAGCTTTTCCAGCAATTGACGCGAGTGCTTGATTGTAATATACAGTAGTATTAGCCGGATCTATATCCATTGGATCGCCATTATCATACGCACCGCTGTAAGTTATATTATAAGTCTTGATATTTCTTATTGCAGTAAGAGCAGTGTTGCCACGAATTGTAAAGGTATATTCGGCACCTGTGAAACTTGCCTCTCCTACGCTTGTTGGATCTTGAATATTGCCTTTATACCAACCAGCAAAAGTGTAAGCTGCATAATTTTCAAGTCTTACTTCAACTTCAGTATTTTTCTGAACTGTCACGCTTGTAAGTGCATTGCCATCACTATCAACTTGCTTAACATCGTCAATATAGATCGCAAGATCTGGAGATGTAACATCAAGTCCAGAAACAGTCTCAGGACGCTCTGTTCCTGCTTGATAGATTGTCAAAGTAACAGCTCTCGCTTCAGTTACACATAAAGCAGAACCAACAACAATCAATGGAATAAGAACAACAAATGCACAAACTGATAATATTTTAACTAAAAGTTTAGACATAACCCCTCCATAATTAGTATTATTATACCACAGTATTTTAATAATTTCAATAGCAAAACAAAAAAAATAGTAATTTTCTTAAAATAAATATTTCATCTGAAAGTAAAATAGCAGAATATTAGGATGATTTTGAATGTATTTTATTATTTTCTCCTCTTTTTACTTATACTTTTTAGTCAAAAAAGGTTAAACCTTTATTAAGATATATTTTACTATATAACATTTAAAACAATGATAAAACGACAAAATTAAAAAAGCGCAGCTTAATAGCAGCGCTAAATGCATTGGTGGAGAATATCGGAATCGAACCGATGACCTCTTGCTTGCAAGGCAAGCGCTCTAGCCAGCTGAGCTAATCCCCCATAACAATGCTCTTAAAGATTATCATATTTAGTCAGTTTTGTCAACTATTTTTTTGTTAATTTTTAACAAAAATCGTTATTATAAGATTAATAAAAACCAGTCTTAAATAATGACTGGTTTTTATTCTTTCAATTAAAATAATTCCAATTCATCTCCATCTGGCAAAATAGCTACAATACGCCCCTCAGCTTCGCTCGTTGCTTCTGCGGATATTATTTCTTGAATCTTTTCATCAATCTCAGCTTTTAGTTCGCTTGTATGATCTTTAGTATCAGTCTTAGTTTGTGAAGTAAATTGTTTAATGGACTCAAGTTTGCCATCTTTGCCATAGAATTTTACTAATGCGCCAACTTTTGATGTTATATTGCCTTTTGCATCTTTTTTCGCTGATGTATAATATTGAACTTCTATATTGCTATTTGTAGATGCCGCGCCCATGTCAGACTGATTTTCTTCATATGTTTGTCTTTGTGCTGTCTTATCGGTTTTTAATCCTTCAGTAATGTCCCCTACTGTTACTGTTGTCTTATTTGCACCAATATTACCTTTAAGTACAGTGGTATATGTTTTTGGAGTAGTAACACCTGGCTTAGAAGCTTCTGTAATTATTGCAACTATCTCTACTGAACCATCATTCTTTGAATATTTGCAGCTCTCAACTTCTGTAACTTTTCCAATAACAGTTTTGTCTCGTAAAATATTTTGAACATCTGATTTAGATAGATCACTTTGACTAAATGTAATGGAATAAACATTATAATTTTCACATGCACTAAACAATGCATCTGCTGCACTTGACACAGCTCCAGCTTTTGTATTGAGGTCATTCAAAAATGTCTTATAATCTTCATACGACATGGTGCCATTTGCATAAGCTGTTTTATTATCGTCAAGATTTTTATATAACGCCTCGAATCCAGCCTCGCCTTCATAAACTGCGTTTAGGTCATTAAGTTTTGCTTTAATTGCTAGATAATTTTCATCATTTGGGTTTGCTCCAATATCTTCAAAAGCACTAATTGCATCTGTATATTTAGTATCAGCATTTTCCGCAGCCTTTGCCACATTGTTGTACAAGTCTGACAATGTTGCTTCATTTTGATCCTTAAGACTGTCGTTCTCGCCCTCAACTTGCTCAATATAATCTCCCTGTCCCGCGAGCTCTTGATCTTTACGTGCATTTTCGCTCTCTGAATCGGCGTAAAATTTTCCCAATCCAGCTAAAGCAAGTGCCACAAAAACAATGCCCACAATTGCTGATGCAATGCCAATTTTTAGTTTTTTGTCTGATTTAGTCTTTCCTCCGCCGGTGTAGGTCCCTGCTGAATTTGCACCTGTTGGATTTGGGTTTTCTACCGCGGCAAGAGCCTCTTCTCTTGGATCTAAATTTTGCGCTGCTTTTTGTGCGGCTGTAAGTTTTTCTGTATTTTGAGATTCTGGTTTTGAATTATCTCTTGTTACAGTAGCTTTTTGATTATTTTTCTTTAAGGATTTGTTTTTTAGTGCCATATTATCCTCCTATTTTTCTAACATAATTATACTGCAAAATCTTTATATTGTCAATAGTGATTTTTTAAATATATATCATTTATATGTAAATTTTTAAAATTTT
>USKO01000030.1 GCA_900555365.1 uncultured Bacillota bacterium | reverse complement strand
TGTTATAAAATTAAAAAATTAAAGATTTTTTATGTCATTTCTGCCTTTTTAGGCAGTTTTTTTATACAAGATTTATACTTTATTAGTTTTCATCAAGCTTATCTACAATTGAGCCGTACTTGAAATATATTTTTCTTTTGCAAAGTTTTTTTGCAATCTCTTCCTTGGTAGTCGCAACTATTAGGGTTGTTTTTTTCTTTTTCAAAGTCTTGATGATATTGATGGCAACCTCGTATGTCGCTTCATTGATGCCATCAAAGATGTTATCAATCATAAGAAGGTCAAGATCTCTAAAAGTAAGGCGTATTAAAGAAAGAATATATTTCTCGTCAAGTGAAAGATCTTTTATCTTGGTATCTTTTATCTTTTCCAAGGAATATTCGATAATCGCTTGATTGATTTTGCTTTCAATTTCGCTATCGTTAAGTCCCCAATTTTTTAAGGCAAATTTAAAATTTTCATAGACAGATTTTTTCTCCAAAAATACAGGACTAGCTGGTACATAGCCTGCTTGCAAGTCTGTCTTGTAGCTAAGTTTGTCAATAGGAATATCTTTTATGTATAATTCCCCTTTTGTTGCCTTTTCAAGTTTAGCAAAAATTCTTAGCAAACTAGTCTTTCCACTTTCATCTTCACCAACAAAAGCAACGCTTTCGCCGTCCTCAATGTCAAGATTGATATTATACAAAGCGTAGAATTCACGAGTATATCTTAAAAATAGATTTTTTGCTTTAATCATAACTGCTCCTAAAATATTTTTAATATCTTTATGCCAAGACTACTAACATAAAAATTAATTTACTTTCTATTTTTATATAATACTACAAAATAAAAAAAAATAAAAGCAAAATTTGCCTTTATTTGATTTTTAAAGTAAACTGCTTGGAAATTACTTCACTGCCAACTAAAATTTGACCGTTTCCACTAGTATTATCCTCCACCTCGCCTACAACTACTCGGAATGTAAGATTTACAGGTTCGTCGCTATTAAATATATATGTCTTTGCTGCAATGTCTTTAAATCTTTCAAATTCTTCCTCTCCTTCTTTTCCTTCGCCTATTGATATCAGCGTTGTTAATGATCTCCACTCGTCATAGTCGTCAAATGATATTGTTATCTTCTCACTGTTTTCTTCCCACATGCTAAGCCCTGCCATTTTATTTGCTTTGACCTGTATGTCAACATATTTGTCTTCTATTCTTTTATCTTGATAAAAACAAACTTTAATAGCATAGTCGCGGCTTCCTGCAGTTGTGATTTCACTGATCGAGGCACATTCTAAAAAAGTTGCCCCTTCACATGCAAAAAGACAAATTGAGGTTATAGCTATCATTAACGATATAATAATTAAAGAAATCTTTTTCATAATTAATGATAATATTGCCAAATCCGTCAAAAAATAACCATAAATTTGTAAAATTAGTATGGTTTTTGTATATATTGCTGAATATTGCTATCTTTCAATACAAATAAATTTATTAAGATTACAATTTTTTATTTCTTTATTTTATCACACATTTTAGCTTTAAAATAAAAAAGTGCGGACAAACCCGCTTTTAAAATGCATTTTCTATATGATTTATATTTTCTCCTATTATTTCAATTACATCGAACCGAACTGGAGAAGAGGCTAGTTTATTTTTTAATAGATATAGCTGTGCAGTGCTTCTTATTTTGTTTTGTTTTCTTTGATCTACTGCTTCACTCGGCCTGCCATAGACAAGAGTCTCACGCTTTTTCACTTCAACAAAAACTATCGTTCTACCTTGGCGTGCGACTATATCAATTTCACCGACATTAGTCTTAAAATTTGTCTTTTCTATGATATATTTTTTATTTTTCAGATATTGGCATGCCTGGTTTTCTCCTCCAGCACCAACAAGTCTATTTAATTCTTTCATCAGTCAAGTGTAATCCTTCCTATTCGACCTTTTCTAAAATCATCAATAACGGCTGCAGCAGCGCGCTCCTCATTAGGCTCGCCGCCCGCTACTATAAACCCCCTTTTCCTAGCTATCTCCTCTAAAGTTTGAGCATCTTGATAGCGTTTTTGCCAAAGAAGTGGATATTTTTCTATCAAAGTCTTTATCAATTCGACTGCAAGTTCATTTATATCAACAATAACCTCGTCTTTTATGCTGCCAATAAATAACAATTTTTTTGCTATTTCCTGATTTTGAAGATTAGGGTAAAGCGTGCCAGGAGTGTCACAAAGTTCAATATTGTCGCCTATAGCCACCCATTGTGCCTGTTTTGTCACACCAGGACGATTGCCAGTTACTGCTTTTGCCTTTCTGCAAAGCGAATTGACCAGTGTGCTTTTCCCTGAGTTTGGAACTCCAACTACAATAGCACGAATAACTGCTTTTACTCCTTTTTTTGCAAATTTTTCTATCTTTTCTTTAGATAAAGCAAGTATTTTTTGTTTTATTTTTGCACTATTATTTGAAGATGTTGAATTTACAATAAGGTAATCGCTTGACTGGGATTTATATTTTTTTGCAATTTCCCTGACCTTATCTTCATCTGCAAGATCAATTTTATTAAAAATATAGAGGACTGGTTTATTTTGAGAAAGTTTATTTAAAGATGGATTGATAGAAGATATTGGTGCGCGTGAATCTAAAATATAGATTACAACATCAATATTAACAAGCAATCTTTTAATTTCTTTTAAGGCTTTGGTCATATGCCCTGGAAACCAATTTATCTTCATATTTCCTCTTATTTTTCTTAAATTTCGGTGCTTTTTTAGTTTTTGTCGTTATTTTTAATCAAATCTGGCCGAACTGTATTTGTTCTCTTTAGTGCCTGCTCTTTTCTCCATCTTGCAACTTCTTGGTGATTGCCACTTACAAGCACATCTGGAACTTTATAACCCAAGAAATCTTGAGGACGAGTGTACTGAGGATACTCAAGATTTCCGTCATCAAAACTTTCTTCATCTAGACTTTCCTTAGTTATGACTCCATCAATTTGTCTTGCAAGCGCATCAATTATAACCATACTTGCAAGTTCGCCGCCTGTAAGCACGTAGTCGCCTATTGAAATTTCTTGGGGTTTAAATATGTCGCTGACCCTTTGGTCAACGCCTTCATAATGACCGCAGATAAATATTAAGTGCTCCTCTTTTGCAAGATTCTTTGCGGTTTCGCCATTGAAAAGTTTTCCACTTGGCGATGGCATTATGATCTTGGATTTTTCCGTCTGAACACTCTTGACTGCATCATAAATTGGCTGGACACTCATAAGCATTCCAGCTCCTCCGCCGAAAGGATAGTCATCACACTTTTTATGCTTGTCCTTTGAAAAGGAGCGAATGTCGACGATATTAATTTCAATAATGCCTTTCTGCCTAGCTCTTTTTATAATGCTCTCATCAAGATAGGAAAAGCTTTCAGGAAAAAGCGTCAAAATATCTATTTTCATATCATAACCTCTTTGAGCTTTTCGCTGTTTGCAATTAAACTGTCCCCTTCTTTTTTAAAAACGCCTTCAACAAAAGGAACTTGCATTTGACGCCCCTCTTTTTCCATGATGAAGATGTCACTGCTGCCATAGTTTATCACTTCTACTATCTGACCAACAAGCGCTCCTTTTTCATCATAGATGACCATGCCAATAAGGTCATCTATTAAAAATTCGTCTTCTTCTTTAAAATTTTCAAGAATATCTTTGCTGATTTTGATACTTTGATTTCTAAGAAGCTCGGCGTCATTACGAGTGTTTATATCTTTAAACTTGATATATAAAAACCCTTGGCGCATTGAAATTTTTTCAATCGCCATATCTTTTCCGCCAACGAACGCATTTTTTATTGATTTAAAAACAGCAAGGACATTTGTCAAAGGCAGGGCTTTAACTTCGCCTTTTATTCCTTGCGGTTTTAATATTTTTGCTATCTCAAGCATCTTATTCTCCAAATTTAACGAAGACTTTTTTGTGACTTCTTGCGCTGATTGACTTGATAATGGTGCGAATGCTTGAAGCTACGCGGCCTGACTTGCCAATAACACGACCAAGGTCTTCATCTGCGACAGTAACATGAATGATAGTTGCATCACCATCTTCTTCACTGGTCACTTTTACGCTGTCTTCATTTATAACTAGACTTTTAACGATATATTCAACTAGTTTTTCCATTACTCCCCCTAATTATTTGTTTTTCTTTTCAATAACGCCGCTTTTTACAAGAATATCTCTGGCTGTGTCAGTTGGAGTAGCGCCATTTTTAAGCCATTTTTCAGCTTTTTCTGTATCAATCTTGATTTCTGCAGGGTCTTTGAGTGGATTGTAAGTGCCGATAATATCGATGAACTTTCCATCTCTTGGAGCTCTTGAATCAGCAACAATAACTCTGTAGAAAGGTGCTTTTTTGTCTCCCATTCTTGTAAGTCTGATTTTAACTGCCATATTTTTCCTCCTTTATGATTTTGTGCGCTGCCGCGCTATATCTTTGCGTGAGCTTGCTCACGATTGATATTGTAATTTGTAATATACAATTTCAGTTTTGTAAATTTAGCAAATCTAAATTTAAAACGATTTTTTTATAAGAATTTTCTAAATTTGCCGCCTTTAAGTTGTTTCATCATCTCTTTTGACTGCTCAAACTGCTTTAAGAGTTGGTTTACCTGCTGAACGCTTGTACCACTGCCCTTTGCAATTCTCTGGCGTCTGCTTGCTTTGATAATTTCCGGATTTTGTCGCTCCTTAGGAGTCATCGATTGAATGATAGCCTTATTTACAAGAATTTGACGCTCATCAATATCAAGATTTTTGACTTTACTTCCTAGGCCCGGAATCATAGAAATGATATCTTTTAAATTCCCCATCTTTTTGATGCTTTCAATCTGTTTAAGATAATCGTCAAAAGTGAAGGAATTTTCTCGGAACTTTCGTTCCATCTCTTTAGCTTGCTCTTCGCTTACCGCCTCTTGTGCTTTTTCGATCAGTGAGAGTACATCGCCCATACCTAGAATGCGGCTTGCAATTCTGTCTGGATAGAAAGGTTCAATATCGCCAATCTTTTCCCCAGTTCCACTAAATTTGATAGGCTTGCCTGTGATCGCTTTGATTGAGAGCGCGGCGCCACCACGAGTGTCACCATCAAGCTTTGTAAGTATAACGCCGGTAATGTCAAGATCTCTATTGAACGCCTCGCTTACAGTGACGGCATCTTGACCTGTCATGGCATCTACTACAAGTAAGATTTCTGTTGGAGAAACATTCTTTTTAATGTTTTTGAGCTCATCCATAAGCTCTTCATTGATATGAAGTCTGCCGGCTGTATCAATAATGACTGTATCAAAACCTTGTTTTTTTGCGTATGCGACTGCCTCCTGCGCTGTCTTAACAGGATTTTGCTTGCCCTTTTCAAATACTTCAACATTAGCCTGTTTGCCTACAACTTGAAGTTGATTGATTGCGGCTGGTCTGTAAATATCGCAGGCAACAAGCAGCGGTTTTTTGCCCGATTTTTTTAAATATGCGCCAAGTTTTGCACACATCGTCGTCTTTCCCGCACCTTGAAGTCCACACATCATAATGATGGTTGGAGGCGCAGGTGACACTGCAAGCTTTTGACTATTGGAGCTCATCAAAGTAACAAGCTCATCTTTGACAATTTTGATAACTTGCTGAGCTGGGGTCAGGCTCTTGAGCACTTCATCTCCCACGGCCTTTTCAGATACCTGTTTAACAAAGTCTTTCGCTACGAGATAGTTAACATCCGCTTCAAGCAAAGCAATTCGCACCTCTCTCATAGCCTCTTTTATCTCAAGCTCGGTAAGCCTTCCTCTTTTCGTAAGCTTTGAAAAAATATGATTAAATTTTTCAGATAGCGATGAAAAAAGTGCCATTACTCCTCCTTTAATTTCTTTTTAAGCGTTTTGTTCTCCTCTTCAAGATGAGAAATTTGACTTACAAGACCAAGGTCTTTCTCAAACTTTTGAAGCTTCTTTTCGGCTTTTGATAGTCCATCAAGCACGGCTTGCCGCGAAATGTTCAAATTCTGTGCAATCTCGCTGAGCGTCAAGTCTTCATCCAAAACAAGCGTGCACACCTCTTGCTGACGCCTAGTCAACAATTTGCCATAAGCATCGAAAAGTTTAGCCAAATATACATTCTCTTCTAACTTCATAATTTGTAAAGCAAAATTGCTTGACTAAATGATAGCATACAATCTCAAAAAAATCAACTGTTTTTTAAGATAAAAAAATATTTTTTATAAATAGATTTCTTAAATGCGTTAAAAATCAATAAGGTCTAATATAATGCTATTTGAAACTGTAAAAAATTCTTCATTTAGATAAATATTATCATTTTTTTCAAAAACGACCTTATTTTTTAACAATTTTTGATAGTTTTTATTTTTTTCAATATCATATCCAAGTGATTTTAAATAGCTTTTATTTATTCCACTTTGACATCTTAGTCCTAGCATTATATGCTCTTCAATCAATTCCTTTGATGTTAACTTTTCACAAAATTCAATCTCATCGTTATAATATTTTGCAAAGCTCTTCGCATTTGCAATGCGCGTTTTGTCTATATATGAATGAGCAGCAAGTCCAAAGCCAAGATACTCTTCTCCAGTCCAATATTTAAGATTGTGCTTACTTTGAAATCCATCGAGCGCAAAATTTGAAATTTCATAATGCAAAAAGTTTTTACTTTTAAGATAATTTGCTATTTGGTTATATAATTTGCTGCACTCATCATCACTTAGAATAATATTTTTATTTTTTTGATACATCTTTTCAAGCGGCGTATTTTCTTCAACTTGAAGCATATAACATGAAATATGCTTAACATTAAGATTTATCAGTTTGTCGAGCTGCTCTTTGAAGCTGTCGAAACTTGAGCCTCTTATTCCTATTAAGAGGTCGGCACTTAGGTTATATATACCTGCTTTTTGAATATTTTCTATTGCGTCAAAAACCTGCTGAGCGTTATGCATTCTTGCTAAAAATTTAAGTTCGCTCTCATTCAAACTTTGCACGCCGAGAGAAATTCGGTTGATATGACTTTGCCGATAGCCTAGCGCTTTTTGATAAGTTACAGAATTAGGATTGCACTCTATTGTGATTTCGCATTGCTCATTCACTTTAAAAGTGTTATAGATGCTTTTTAAGATGTTTGCGATCTGCTCTACAGTAAGAAGACTTGGCGTGCCGCCACCAATGTAAATAGTGTCAACTTCTCTTCCTTTAAATTGGCTTTTTTCTATCTCACTGCAAAGAAAGGAAAGATACTGCTTGATAAAAGTTTCATCTTTCGAAAAGGATGAAAAACTACAATAATTACATTTCTTTTCACAAAATGGAATATGCACATATATTCCAAGCATTGTATCCTCACTTAATCAATTTAATATAAAATCGCAATCAGTTAAAAAGGCGCCTCTTACTATTTGTCTTCGTCATCAAGTTTTAAAATCGACATAAAGGCAGAAGAAGGAATTTCAACTGAGCCTATCTTTCTCATGCGCTTCTTTCCCTCTTTTTGTTTTTCAAGAAGTTTCTTTTTACGCGAAATA
>USKO01000029.1 GCA_900555365.1 uncultured Bacillota bacterium | reverse complement strand
CCAATATCTTTTTCTATCGTGCCAGATTACTTCACAATCTTTATCAAACTTCATAATTCCTCCATTAATTTATATTATACACATTTTTCAATGAAAGTAAAGAGATTTTATAAAAAACAAAAAGTGGGATCCCACTTTTTGTCATCTAATCTAATATTTTATGGTTTGTTTTTAATTATTTGCAGCCGCCACAGCCATTGCCACAGCATCCACAAAGAAGTAAAAGGATAATTAAAGTGCAGCAGTCCATGCCACAGCCATTACCGTTGCCGCAAAGACATTGAAGAAGAATTATCCAAAGAATTAGTGAGCAGCAGTCACAACCACTGTTGCAACCATTGAAGCCACCGCCACAAGAGCCGTTAAAAAAGTTCATTAGTTCCTCCTAAATTTTACTTATGTATTTGAAAGGAATTCCTTTCACACTAACATACTACTATTTAAAGACCAAAAATGTGCATCTTATTTTGAAATTTTTTGATATTTATTTGTCAATGGAGTTTCTTCCTTAATTCAGATGATTATCGACAAAAGTAGTGTTTTTTTGACAGCATAGTTTTACAGGCTAAAATCCAAAATAATTTTGTTTAATAGTGCAATTTTGTTGACTTAAAAATAAAAATAGTTTACAATAAATTGTTATTAAATATATGACATAATAGAGAGGTTATTTATGACAAGATCTAAAACTAAATTCAAAGGATTATTAAAGGGAGCGGCTCTTGGGTTCGCTGTTATTTTATGTAGTGCATTTTTCCCAATCAATGCTGCTACCGCGCTTGCTGAAAATTTAGAAGGAGATAAAGCACTTTCTGATACTTACAGAATTGAAGTAGATGGCAATATAGATGCAAACACCAATTCGGCAACCGTTACAAAGGGCGATAACTTTACTGTTCCAGTTGGTGTATATCAAAGCGCAACTAGTGGAAAACATGTAATTGGTACTGCCACAAATGACAACATTACAGTATCAAAAGTTGAAGTTGCATATAAAGCTACTGGCGATATTGTAAGGACAATAAGCGGGGGAGAAGACGAAGCGGCAGTAACTGGACTTGAGTTTACAGCTGACCGTATTGGAACATACACGATCACTTACACAGTTGTAGAAGATGGCACAACCTACACATATGATTTTGCTGTTACTTGTGAGGCTGATGAAGCAAGCTTTGAATTCAAGGGCAATGATTCTAATATTATTCCAACTGTTTATGATACACAGTTAAGTCAATCTCTTGAAGGAGACAATAAAAACAAAGATATCATCATTCCTCTTCCATCAGTTCTGGATGAAGATGGCGAAGAGATTCTCACGGCTGCAGATTCCGAGTACTATATTCTTGATGCAAACGGTTCAGGCATTCCTGACATTGATAACAGTAAAAATTGTTTCGTTTATATCAGCTTGACTAACGGTGACAGTATTGTCCAGCTCCAAGGAGAAAACGGCAACTACTATATCGATGGAGCTGTACTTGTTAAAAATGCTTCTACTTTGAATAACCAGGAATACAAGCTTACTTATACTTTCTATCAAATAAATGAGAATGGCAAGACATTCATCACTTCGACTAGCAAATCTTTCACTGTTAAAAATGGTTATTACTATACTGATAGTGATAAGGACACAAGTGGTTATAGCCTTGTTGCAGATTGGGCAACAACTGTACCTGATAGTGCAGTTGTTGGCGTTGAGGTTGATCTTCCAAGCGTAACTGCTACAACTAAAACTACCAATAGTCCTGCAAGTGAAGCTGTTTCAGTTTATTATCAAGTTTCAGTTGCAAAAATGAATAGCAAAGGTCAATATGTCGATGATGTAACTGACACAGTTTACAATAAAGAAGATAACACCTTTATGACAAAGGAAGAGGGTTCTTATAGAATCACTTATACCATCAGAGATTTCTATGGCAATGAAGTTAAAAACTCTTTTGATCTTGATAATGTTAGAGATTCTCAAGCTGCACAGGTATATATGTATGACGCAGGCACTGATACTAGAGCTGAGGATGGAACATATTCAAGTATAAGCGAATATAAACTTTCTTCTCAAACTGTAGCAAGAAATATTGTAATGTATGCTATTGCTGGTAGCGATAATATGGTTGCTGCTGAAGATCTTACTCTCAGACGAGAGATTAGACTTGGTAGCAGTGTTAGATTTAATATAACCGAAGAAAAATATAATAATTATAATCTTATCTTTGCTCCTTCTTCTAATGGCAATTCTGGCGATTATTCAGTCTTTGAACAAATTGCTCAAGACAACTATGAAATCAGAAAACAAATGATTATGGAAGGACTAGATTTCACAGATGGACAAGTTGTTCAAACTTGGCTTAAAGACAACAACTATCTTCTTGTTACCACAGACGGAAAAAATGTAAAGGGTGAGTTTATAGCTGGAGAAGATGCTGATATTGAAGACGATGCGACTATAGATCAGTTTATTGAAGCAGGATATGCTTATATTAAATCTACTACAGGTGGCAACTACACTTTCTCTGCAGGCTCTTATAATTTCTATTATTTTGCGAGTGACAATACAAATAATGAGCGAAGCAAGTATTACAGTGTAACTCTTTCTTCATCAACTGATGAGGCAGTTCCAACTATCACATTTGATACTGATCTTCAAACAACATATCTTTCAAACGATGTAATTGAATTTGCTGTAGCAGGCGCAAGCGACACAGTGGACTCTAGACTTGAGGTTGTGACTGCTTATAGATATCTTGGCGAAGATAAAACAACTCCAGTTGCAAGTGACCAAACCAATCAAACAATTTCATATCTACTTGAAAACTGGAATTCAAATGATAGCGACAAGTGGTATGTTACTTCAAGAGGTCAAAATGGACTTGTAACTAGCGATGGTTGGTTCTATGACTTAGATGCTGAAACATACAAAATTGATCTAAGTGAAAAACCTGCAGATGCAAGATATGTAGAAATCTTATGCTATGCAGTTGATGACAATGGAAATGTCGGATTCTATAACAGAATAATCAATATTGCTGATACAACTGACACTGACAGCCCAGTACTTTACAAGGTCGTTGGGGCTCCAGACGCAGACACGCAGTATAATGCTCCTATGTCAATCACTTTACCAACACTATATTTTACCGATTCTAAAGTAGAATATATGAACGCCGATGTTATGGTTTATAAAATAACTGAAGATGAAGATGGTAATGTAACAGATAGACAGCTCATGCAAAGCACTAACATGTCTACAAGAGTTGACACTTATAGAGGAACATTTACAGTTGATGGCGGAATTTTCAACGCTTCTTCTAATGGTAAATATCAAGTTGTAATAACTGTTAGCGACAGTTCAAATCATACTGTTTCAACTTACTTTACTTATCAAGTAGGTGGCGGTGTTGTCATTGAAGATCCTGTGATTGATAATATCACTTCAGAGCCTGTTGAAATTGCAATTGATGAAAGTTATAGATTAACAACTCCTACTATTGCAGTTACTGATTCAACAGAGTATGGATATATCGGAATCAATAGCGAAGATGATTCAAATGCTGCAACATACTATACTCCAACTATGGTTTCTGCAAGCAATAACCAGTATGAACTTAATCAATATGAGTTTATTGGTAAAGCAAAGGGGACATACAAATTACAATATGAAGTTTATCTATTAAGATATAAAACAAGCGAAGTTACTTCTTCTCCAACTGCTAATAAGCTATTTATGGACGCTTCTGGCAGACTTAAATACTATGATGGAACAACTGAATACTTTGTCTTTATCGATGAAAATCCTTATTACGGACAGACTGAAGATGTTCCAGAAGATGCAAATACCAAGGATAAATATATAATCAAAGTTCACAAAAATCTTACTGGTGTTGCAACAAGTGGAGATGATGCAGCAGAGCTTGAGAGTTCTGTCCTTGGAGACGCTGTTGACCTCTTCGTGTTGACAAGCGATGTTCAGACTATAACAGTTAAAGATGTAGTTATCACAGTTAGTATTGACGATGACGCATATGCTGTTACAAAATATCCTGAAATTAATGAGGCAAAACCTGTTCCAATAACAATTGTAAAACCAAATGTTCAAGTATCTGGTGCTGATAAAGGTAACGATATCGATAGAACTGAATCAACAGTACAAATTACAAGAACTAGCGGCAGTTCTACAACCACACTTGCAACTATTACTTTAGAGGAATGGGAAGAGCATTTTGATGATACAAACAATAGAAACTTTAAAGTAGAAGGCTCTACAATCAATCTACTTCTTCGCGATAATGGAACTTATACAATCAGATATTCAATTCAAGCTGTTGACCACTTAGGACAAAAAGTTGGAGATCCTGAAGTTCTTGAATACTCTATTTCAAATGGTGATGTTGAAGCTCCTACTGTTGAACTTTCAGATGATTTTGTTAAATCAACATACAACCTTGGAGATACTTTAGTTCTCAATATGGCGGGCATTGAAGTGAGTGACAATACAACGGATGTTGCATCCTTGTTGGAAAAAATGACAGTTACTTTAACCAACACTGACACAGAAGAGAGCTGGACTCTTAAAAGTGATCCTAATGCTAGTGAAGGAACATATATTTATGAGCATAAATTTGAATCTGCTGGAAATTATACTTTGACAATATCTGTTGAAGACGAAGCAGGCATCACTGGATCCTCGTCAGTATCATTTACCGTATCAACAGAAGATACAGATCCAATTAATGTTACAGAAGTTCTTGGTGGTGTTCTCATTGGACTTTCAGTTGCTCTTCTAGCTGGCGTTGTAATTTACTTCATTGTATCAAAAGTTAAACTTGATAAGAAGGAAAAGACCTACAAAGCTAAAATCTCTAAGAAAGATGATGAGAAAAAAGAAGATTAATTTTAAAAAAATATCATGCATAAGCATGGTATTTTTTATTTGCGATGGCTTTAGCACAAAATAGCTGTTTAACATATAAGCGATTCTCGTAAAAATGATTTATAAAATTGGTGTAGTAGAGGTTGATATTGCATCGAATTCTTTGAACGAGAAGAGCAAAGGTGCTTGTGATTATGTTAAATGATATATATCCTTGAAAGAAATAATTTTTCTCTTTCCTTTTATTTACTTGACAAACAAGGCTTTTTATGATATATTATTAAGCGTATCCGTATGCAAAGGGTTCGTTAAGTCTATTTATATAGATAAAATATTTATGTAATAGCACCCCACAGGCAACGAGTTTGGTTAGAGGAGGTAAAAATTATGTTTGCTATAGTACAAAGTGGTGGCAAGCAATACAAGGTTAGCGAAGGCGACATTATCAGTGTTGAAAAACTTGTTAATGCTGTTGGCGACAAAGTTAAACTTGATGTTTTGCTTGTAAGTGACAATGGAAAAGTTGTAGCTGGCAATCCTTTTGTTCAAGGCGTGGAATGTGAAGCAGAAGTAGTTGCTCACGGTAAAGGAGACAAAATTGTTGTTTTCAAATACAAACCAAAAAAGAACGAAAGAAAGAAACAAGGTCACAGACAACCATTCACTCAATTAAAGATTTTATCTATTAAAAAATAAGGTTCATTATGACAAAGATTACTTTTTTTAAAAAGAATGGTAAATTTTTCGGTTTCGTTGTTGAAGGTCATACAGGTAAAGATGAATATGGAAAAGATCTTCTCTGTGCACAGATTTCAACAGTAGCACAGCTAGCTGTAGTTGGTATGTGCGAGGTCGGGAAATTTAAAGTGTTAAAAAGAGAAATTGCCGATGGATATTTAAGACTGGTATTAGATGACAGTGTTTACAATAATAAACTTGCGCAATTTTTATTTGAAACTTGTTATGAATCTTTTAAAGCTATTATCATTGATGAAAAAAAATACGCAAAATTGGAGGTAAAAAATGTTTAAGTTTAATGCTCAACTTTTTGCTCACAAAAAGGGTGGTGGTAGTACTAAAAATGGTCGTGATTCTCAAAGTAAGCGTTTAGGAGTTAAAGCTTATGGCGGAGAAAAAGTAGCTGCCGGCTCTATTATTGTTAGACAAAGAGGAACTAAGATATATCCAGGACAAAATGTTGGAATGGGTAAAGATTATACACTTTTCGCCCTTGTTGACGGCGAAGTTAAATTTGGTCAGAGCAATAAAAAGAAAATTGTTTCAGTAATTGCAGGCTAAAGATATTAAGAGGGCTATAAAAGCTCTTTTTTTATTAAGGAGAACAAATGAATTATACTGTTAATGCAGAAGGAATTTTGATAACCGATACAAGTTCATTCAATCCTGAGCATATTTTCGAATGTGGTCAAGTCTTCAGCTATGAAAAAAAAGGAGATGAATATTATTCTTTTCCAGGCGACAAACTTGCCAAGATAAAACAAGTTGAAAAAGGTTATTTTATAGAAACAAAAGATATTGACTATTTTATAAATTATTTTGATCTAGACAAAGATTATAACTCGGTGAAAGATCGTCTTAAAAAATTCCCTATCATGCACGATGCTCTCAAGTTTGGATATGGAATAAGAATTTTAAATCAGGATTTATTCGAAACGCTGATTTCTTTTATCATATCTGCAAATAATAATATCAAAAGGATAAAACTCATTTTAAACAATTTAAGACGCGCATATGGAAAAGTTGTTGCCAGTGGAATTTATGCTTTTCCATCCTACCAATTTTTAAAGGATCAAGATGAAGATTTTTTTAAGCGTATGGGGGCTGGGTATCGCGCAAAGTATCTAGCCAGTGTCACCAAACAAATTTCGCCGCAGCAGCTTGAGCAGCTTAAGAAACTGCCAACTAAGGAGCTTAGAAATAAACTGATTAGTCTTAGTGGGGTAGGTCCAAAAGTTGCAGATTGTATTTTACTATTCGGTTATAGGCGAGATGATGTCTTTCCAGTTGATACCTGGATTCATAAATGTTACAACAGTTTTTATACTCCGACTGACAATCGTGAGAAAATAAGAAATGACTTAATAAGTCAATTTGGCAAATTAAGTGGCTATGCTCAGCAATATCTATTTTACAATCAGCGCTCCTCACTAAAGGCTTAAATTTTGGGTAAATTTAATAAAAATAGTAAAAAAACATGAAATTTTTCATTTTTTGAGTGAAATTTTGTTAAATTTTATTAAATTGACTATTTACACCAGCCAAATGCTATGGTATAATTAAATAGGTAAGGAGATTGCAATGATAAATAATTCTTTATTGTTATTTGGAACAAGTGATATCGTACTCGTATCAGTTTTTGGAGCAATCTTTATAGCTCTTGTTGTATATGCATGCTTTGTTCCTATAAAAACTTGGTTTACAGCTTTATTTAGCGGCTGTTATATTCCTTCATGGAAACTTATAAGCTTTAAAAATAACAAATTAGATTTGAATGATATTTTAAATGCTTACAGCATTTCTAAAAAAGGCAACCTAGGAGTATCTTTAAAAGAAATTGTAAATTTGTTTGTATCAGGTGGCAATGCGCTTGAAGTAATGCGAGCATTAAAGCTTGCAAAGGATGCTGATCTGTCATTAGGTTTAGAGCTTGCAAGTGCAATAGAGCTTTCCTCGCATAATACAGTTG
>USKO01000028.1 GCA_900555365.1 uncultured Bacillota bacterium | reverse complement strand
TGATATCCACTTCACCATAGGTGCTCGCATTAACAGGCATTATTGCCTGTTCGATTTGTTTGTAAGAATTTTAAATTTGAAGTAAATTGGATTTTTGAGAAGATTTCTCGTTATTTTTTGTCTATAAAGATTAAGTCTTCAAAACTTAAATATCTTAAATTTTTAAATTCATAAGTCTAATAAGTTTGAAAGGCATTATTTTTATAGATAATCGCGCGACTTTTTTTATTTTCTTTGATGAGCTTTATTGCAAGACGAGCAAAATTTTTAGCAAAATAAAGTTCCTTCTTTGTAGGTTTGACTCCCCGTTGAAGATAGCCAACCTTTATATATCTCATCTCTACATTTGGACATAAAACCGATAGCTTTGAAATAAGCTCTTCTGACGACAATAGTCGCTCTTTAATTATAATCGAAGTGGCAAGATTTTGTCTATAGTTTTCATTAATTATATCAGAAATTTTTTGAAAATCTATATCTTTTTGTGAAGCAATTAAATAATAACAATTCTCTTCTTCTTGAGTACTTTGAGCAAGAAGCGGACATTCTCGCCCCATAACTTCGAATATAGCACATCTTTTGAAAGCGGCCATAGTCGGCATTGTGTTTTCTATAACATACTTGCAAGCATGCAGAGCACTATCAAACCCTTGGCTATATTCACTGATTTTAACATCGTTATCTATGGTAGATGGAATAAATATTGTCTTTACGCCATTTTCATTGAGCTCGCAGCAACCTTTATATGAACCATTGCCGCCAAGCACTACCACATAATCAAATCGTTTTGCGTTCTCTAGCGCTTTTTTAAAGCCCTTTTTAGTTTTAAATTCTGGGCAGCGCGAACATCTAATGCAGCTTCCCGCTTCATTTTCACTTGCAAGAGGTGAAAAGGTCGATGCCAAAGCAATCTTGCCTTCTATCAGACCTTTAAATCCCTCCTCGCAAGCATAAAGAGAGTCTTTAAACTTCTTCTGCATTAAAGCGATAACCTTGTTCATTCCAGGCGCATCTCCGCCACTTGTTAAAATCAATATTTTCATAATTTTCCTCTAGCTCAACTTGCAAATTTAACTTTGCACTTTTATTATAACATTTTCTTCCCCTAAAAGTCCAATTAATTCATTTTTTAAATAATTGTTAACATCTACCTTTGTATTGAAAGAAAAGGCTTTATTTGAAGAAGTACATTTGATAATTACAGATGATTTGCCAGGATAGGAAGAGGTTATCTTTTTAACCTTGTCATATAGATCGATATCTTTTGTATCAAATCTTAAATAGACGGTTGAGTTTTGGGCTACCTGCAACGGTTTTTCCCATGGCGTTAAACTCTCAGCTATTACAACTGGCGATTTCCCATCTCGAATAGACAACTTTCCCTTTACGGTCACCAAAGTGTCTTCCTTTGCAATATCCTTATAGCGAGCATAAAGCTTGCTAAAAAGCATAACATCGTAAGTTCCGTAGATATCTTCAATAGTGACAAACGCCATATTACCACTCTTAGTGTTTACTTTCTTAATGTTTGTTATTATGCCGCCACCAAGTACTTGCTGACCATCTTGGACTTCATTGTTTTGGTCAAGCTCCTCCTCTTCCGTGCCATAATATCCATCGCTAAAGCTCTCATTGTTTAACTCTTCATCTTCACTTTGCTCCATATCACTGTCCACTTTTAAGGAAGCAATCATATCGCTTGTAAAATTAAATTGATCATATTTATCAAGATAATCATCAAGTGGATGACCGGAGAGATAGATGCCGACAAATTCCTTTTCATAGCGAAGAAGGGTCTCTTTGTTATATTCTTTAATATTTGGAAACTGTATGCTATTTACAGATTTAGTCTCTTCTTCAAATGTGTCAAACATCGAGAATTGCCCTGTTGCTTTATGCTTTCGATCATTGTTGATCATGTCCATATAAGCTTGAAAAACATCCATGAGCTGCGATCTATACACTCCAAAGCATGAAAATGCACCGCTTAAAATCAGAGCTTCCATGCTCTTTTTATTGAGCGAAGAACTGGTAATTCGCCTTAAAAAATCCTCAATATCTTTAAATTCCCCATTTTTCTCGCGTTCTTCAACAATGCTATCAATTAGTCCAGTACCAACATGTTTTAACGCGCCAAGACCAAACCTAATACCATCGTTTTCTACTTTAAATTCTGTAAAAGATTTATTGATATCTGGTGGCAAGATCTCAAAGCCCTCTTTACGCGCATAATTTGTATATTTTTTTACTGCATCAGCATTGGTTATTCTGTTGTTTAGTACTGCGGTCAGATATTCCTTCTCATAATGAGCTTTCAAATACCCTGTTTGATAGGACACATATGCATAAGCGGCCGCATGAGATTTGTTGAAAGCGTACCCTGCAAATTTAGCCATTTGATCGAAAACCTTTTCTGCCACTTTTTCATCATGACCAAGTGCAAGCGCACCAGGAATCGGTGCTTTTTTGCCGGTCGGATCTGTTTCGCCGTAAATGAACCTTTTCTTCTCTGGTGGCAATTTCTCAGGCTTTTTCTTAGACATAATTCGTCTAACATTGTCAGCTCCGCCAAGACTGAAGCCAGCCATAACTTGGAAGATCTTCATAACCTGCTCTTGATAAACTATACAGCCATAGGTGTTACTCAAAATAGGCTCAAGGCATGGATCTTCATAGACGATACTTTCTGGCTCTTTTTTGCCCTTGATAAACCTTGGAATGAAATCCATTGGGCCTGGTCGGTAAAGAGAGATACCTGCTATGATATCTTCTAGCGAGGTTGGTTGAAGCTCCATCATGAACTTCTTCATACCACCACTTTCAAGCTGAAAGACTGCTTCAGTATTTCCCGAACTTATAAGTTCAAAGACTGCCGGATCATCATAGGACATCTTAGAGAAGTCAATCTCAACGCCGTAATCTTCTTTGATATATTTAATTGCTTTATGTATATCTGTAAGTGTTCGGAGTCCTAAAAAGTCAAATTTGAGAAGTCCAAGCTGCTCAAGCTCAGTCATATCAAACTGTGTAATTTCGTCATCCCCGCTCTTTGCCATTGGAACATGGTCATAAACTGGATCTGGCGCAATGAGCACTCCTGCTGCATGCATAGAGATATTTCTTGGCACGCCTTCAAGCTTAATTGCCATATCAATAATCTTTTTTATTTGTGGATCTTCATCATAGAATGCACGAAGCTCTGGAATGATATATTGCTTGTCTTCTTCTTTGCCTGTTGTACCAAAATAGTACTTGAGAACTGGCGGTTTTTTGACCGGCTTATTTGGTATCTCTTTGGTAATTTTATCCACTTCAGAATATGGAAATCTAAGGACTCTTGCTACATCCTTGATGGCATTTTTGGCTTGCATATTTCCATAAGTGACAATATTCGAAACATGGTCTTCGCCATACCTTCGTTTTGCATATTCGATAACCTCTCGCCTTCTATCCATACAAAAGTCAACGTCAAAGTCTGGCATAGAAACACGCTCTGGGTTGATAAAGCGGTCAAAAAAGAGTTCATACTTCATAGGATCGACTTCTGTAATACCTGTGCAGTATGCAACTAAGCTTCCAGCCCCAGAGCCACGACCTGGGCCAACTGGAATGTCATTTTGTTTGGCAAAATTTATGTAATCCCAAACTATCAAGAAATATTCTACATAGCCGAGTTTTTTGATGGTTTCAAGCTCCATCGTCATTCGATCCTCGAACTCCTTTGGCACCTGCGAATATTTTTTTCGTAAACCTTCCCAAGCAAGGCGGGATAAAAATTCATATGCGCTCTCGCCAGTGTCAGGCTGATATTTTGGTATAAAGTTTTCAGTAGCGCCAAGCTTGTCCTCATCAGGAATGAGTTGGTTGCCGTTTTCTGCAGCCTCTCTAAGCGATTTAGTCTTAATTGAAATATGACATTTGTTAGCTATCTCTATTGTTCGATCAAGTGCATCCTCATATCCAGGAAGCGCCTCTTGCATCTCTTCATAAGTTTTAAGGTAAAATTCGTTTGTTTCATATTTCATTCGCTCAGGATCATCAAATGTTTTGCCCATTTGCACGCACATCAGTACATCCTGAAGCTCGCTGTCTTCTTTGTTTAGATAATGCACATCGTTTGTAGCAACAAGTGGAATGCCTAGTCTTTCACTCATTTCGGTTAGTTTTAAGATGACCTGTTTGTCTTCCATAAGGTTATGGTTTTGAATTTCCAAATAAAAATCATCTTTGAAGACACTTTTAAACCAAAGAGCAAGCTTGTCAGCCTCATCAAATTGTCTTTTTAAGATATATTGTGCAATATGACCAGCAAGGCAAGCAGAAAGACAAATAAGGCCTTCACTATGCTTTTCAAGCAGTTTATAATCTATTCTTGGCTTATAATACATACCTTCAAGGTAAGCAAGAGATGAAAGTTTTAATAGATTTTGATAACCTGTATTGTTTTTAGCGAGCAAAATTAGATGCCCGGTATCTTCTCTGTTTGACCTTGAATGCATATCGTGACAAACATAGAATTCCTCGCCTATGATTGGTTTTATTCCCTTTTGAACACATGCCTCAAAAAATTTAATTGCACCATGCATGTTGCCATGGTCGGTTATTGCAACAGCGCTCCAACCACGCTCTTTGACAATATCTACAAGTTTATTAATTCTTGCAAGTCCATCAAGTAAACTATATTCTGTGTGCAAATGTAAGTGCACAAAATCTTTCATGTCGCCCCCTGTATCATTTATCTTTAAGTAAATCAGCTATTTTAAGAATTCTTCTAAATCTGTGGTTGAGCCCACTTTTCGTCAATTTAATTGTGGAAAGTTTTAAAAGCTCTTCCATGCTTTCTTGAGGATTTGCCAGTCTCAAAACAGCTACCTCTTGCAAATCTTCCGGAAGAGACTCTAGGCCTATCTTTTTGTTTATATAGTTGATGGCCTGCGTCTGTTTCATGCTGGCTTCAACTGTTTTATTTATGTTTGCATTGATGCAATTAACCTGGCGGTTGACGGTATTTCTCAGTCCTCTTTTTGCCATTTCATCTGCAAGCGCAAGTACACTTTGCGATGCTCCAACTAGAGCAAGAAGATCTTTGATCGCCTCACTATCCTTCAAATAGAGCACGAAAGTTTTTCGTCTCGAGGCAAGTTTACATGTAATATTAAAATGTTCGAGAAGTTTTTGCAAATCTTCCAAAAATAGTCTTTTGTGTGAAGCAAACTCAACATGATAACCAGTCGTCGGAAGCTGCGAGCCAAGATCTGACAGTTTGATTGATGATGTTGCGCAGCCTACATACGCGCCCTTTATAAAATTTTGCTTGGTTTCGTCATCAGGTACAATATTGCTGTCAATTCCCTCTATAAATGAGATTTCACCAGTTTGTGGTAAAATTCCACAATCACGAAGAATACGCATGGAAATGGAAGAAGGAAATTTAATTCTATAGTATGTTGTTTTATTGATGATATAGTCGTCTGAAATTTCAAGAGTCAAGTCTTCGCCATATAGATTCCTAACTATCTTGTATAGAAAAGGGAAAATTTCTTTAAAATCAGTGACTATATCGCAGCCAAAGCCTTCGCTATTTTTAGTGATGTTGCCACTGGCGTGCAACAGACCCGATAAAAAAGCTTGGCCGCAGTCTGCGTCCTCAATTTCGCTTTCTATGATTTCTAATTTGCTATCCTTTGCAAAACTCAATTTAAACCTCTCTTTGATGCAAAATTGGGCAATTTATCGATATTTACAATCTGTGACAATGGCAGGTCTAGTCTAAAAATTAAGTCCATTGCACGATTACATTCTCCAACTCTGTCCGGCGAATGGGCATCAGAATCGACAATGAATTTAACCCCTTCTTCAGCCATTGTTATAATCTCTCTGTCTGTAAAATTTATTCTTTTCCCATTTAATTCAATGTATGTCCCCTTCTCTTTTGCCATCTTTGCAACCGCTAAAGTATCAACCGGACAACCTGCATTTAAATGAGTGATGATGTCAATAGGGTATTTATCTAACGCTTTAAGATAAGCCGTTGTGTTTCTGTTCAAACGCTCACTACTAGGAGCAAATGGCGAGCCAAATATATTGGCGGCTATAAGCTTGTTCCAATCGTTCATTGTGGGAGTTTTGACCATTTGATGAAAACCCATCAAAAGAATATCTAAAAATTCAAAATCTTCTTCATTCACATCTATTTGACCGTCAAGTGAAATGAGGTTTGCTTCTACTCCTAAAAGAATATCTACCCCGGTAATCTCTTTTGCATTGAGAATATCTTCTTTCATTGAAGGAATGTCTCTTCTTTTCACTCCATAAAATAAATGGCCAAATCCATGCTCTGTGATAGCAATCTGTTTCAACCCTTTATTAAGTGCCACTGAGGCATTCTCTAAGATTGTTCCCTTGCCGTGGTTGTTTCTAGAATATTTTGTGTGAGTATGGTAATCGCCAAATAATATCATAATTCCTCCAATGAAAAAACATCTAATTTGATTATATAACTTTTTACTAAAAAGTCAATTATTTTGCCTTTTGTATATTTTTAATTTACATTTGGCAAATAGAAATAACAGTGAAGCTTCACTGTTATCTACTGTTTTTTCTACTTTAAATCTTTACTGTCAAGTATGATTGTTACAGGTCCATCGTTTAAAACTTCAATCTTCATATCTGCACCAAAGACACCCATTTTAACAGCTATGTTCTCATTTTCTAAAAGCTTTTGCACTTTAAAATAAAGCTCTTTAGCCTCTTTCGGATTTTTGGCTTGTGTAAAACTAGGTCTATTGCCATTTTTACAATCTGCATAGAGAGTAAATTGGCTGACTAGTAAAATTTCTCCACCATAATCATTAATTTTTTTGTTCATCTTGCCATTTTCATCTTCATAAATTCGAAGTTTGCTGATTTTTAATGCGAGTTTCTGTGCATCACTTTCTTGATCCTCTTCTCCTACACCCAAGAAGATAATTGCGCCTTTGCCAATGTTTGAAATTTTCTTTCCTTCGACAAAAAGACTAGCGTTTAATACTCTTTGAATAACTGCCCTCATGATTTTTTATCTTCCTTTTGAAATAGCGGAACAACCTCTTTTAAAATCAAACTATTTGCGATCACAATTCCAATAAATACAAAGAGGTGGAAAGCTATCGAAATTCCAAGTGTAAATGATGATGGCATGTTATTTAAAGCAAATACTATAATTAGAATGATGTTCATTATAAAATTGCAAGTTATCGCGCTAATAATAATTTTCTTCTTCTTCAAAAAAATTTCATCTTCTTCTTTCCAAACTTTTATCGCAAGAGCATTCAAAACAATGGTAGCTATTATAAAAATTATACCAAGCATGGAGAAAACTAAAGCTAGTATCTTGCCTGATGAAGAATCAAATTCCAAAATAGATTGCGCGCCAATAGCAACCATTAACACAAAATAGCAAGCTAAGCTGATGATTGCAATAATAAAACCAATAAAATAATCTTTCCGCTGCATATAATTACCTCTAAATCTAAGTATAATATAGCTTGGCTTTTTTGTCAATAAGATCATAAGTCTATTTTAAAATTAAAAAATATTTAAAAATCAATAAAATTTATTTAAA
>USKO01000027.1 GCA_900555365.1 uncultured Bacillota bacterium | reverse complement strand
GACCTCATTTTCGCTTTGATAGCCAAAAAGCTCTTTCAAAGAGGCTGACATGATAAATTCTCGCTCTTTAATTAATTTTTTGTCTTTGCAAATTTCTTTTAACAGTAAAATATCTTTAAGCAAAATTTGATAATCAATAAGAGCCAAATAATTTTCTGTAAAAAGGCTTGCTGACTTTTCAATTTCTGCCATTAAATCTTGCATTGAATTTATCTTATCAAAATCAAGAATCTTTAAAGCTTCATGATAGGCAAGCCCCTGATCAATTGAGGATGAGCTTGACGCTTGTGAAGACAGACTTTTTTCATGTTCTTCGTCTAGATTTAGAATGCCTGTAACCGAATTTTTATAGTTAATTTTGCAAAGATTTTTATAAGGGTATTCATAATCTATATAATCTAAAATCTTTTGATGGTCTGAAAGAGTTATATATCTTTGGCTTTGAGAGTCTCTTTCATCAAAAATTACATCCTTAACAATGTTAAAAGAATAGTCTGGCTCCGTGAAATTGTCGTCAAACTTTTGGGCAAATTTCTTTCCCAGCGCTTTGAATATCATTGAAAGATAGTTGTCTTTAACGCTATCAAACAAATCTTTTTCAGATTTTGAGCCTATTATGATCAAAGAGTTCTGAGCGCGAGAGAGTGCGACATAGAAAATCATCAGTTCGCTCTCCTCCTCTTTTTGCCTTCTTATCTGTTTGTCTGCAAGGAAAATTGGAGAAGGTATTCTTGTATTATCTGAAAAATCATACAGATATGTGCCAAGTCCAAATTCCTTTTCAATAATATATGGCTTGTTATATACTTTGGAAAGACTTTCGCCGCTACCTGCTAGAATCACGATAGGATATTCAAGTCCTTTGGTTGCATGAATTGTTGTGACAATGATTGCATTTTCACTTGTTGGGCTAGAGGCTGAGGAAATCTCCACATTCTCAAGATAGGTAATTAGCGCAGGAATATTCTGCTCGTAGCCGCTCGCTATGATTTTGAAAAGCTGATTAAAGTTGTTATTTTTAGTGATACTATCAGGCAAAGAATTTATATAGATATCATAGTTTTTCTCATTGAAAAGCTTTTTAAGTGCTTTGCTGAGGCCAAGCACTTGGCAGTCAAAATTAAAGTTTTCAATCATCTTAAAAAATTCTTTGACCTTGTTATCTTTGCTTTCCAATACATTCTCATAGAAACTTTTGTCCTTACTTCCTTTAAACGCGACAAGCTCGCCCATGGTAAAGCCTCCTAAATAAGATGACATGACAGAGGCAAGCGATATATCATCTTTTAAATTTAATGTAAGTTTTAATAGGCTTAATATGACTTGAATTTGACCGTCATCAAGCAAGCTATCTTTGACATTGGCAAGTACGCTGTAGCCTCTCTCTTGTAAAAATTTGACGCAATCTTTCATAAGAGGCGATCTCGATCTAAACAGAACTGCGATATCTCCCTCTGTGACCTTTCTTCTCTTTCCTAGCTTCGCATCATAAATTTCGCTATTTAACGCTTCATCGATTCGATATGCGATGTCCTTGACCTCTAAAGCATTCTTGCTGTTTGATGAAAGCAAGTCCTCTTTTACGCTGTAAACATCTGCAAGCTTCTCTTCCTCGCTCTTTCCGTTGTCGCAGATGTCAACTATGACTGCCGGCAGCGAGGTTTGCTCAAATTCCACAAGACCTTTTAGCATGGAGGTGTTTTTATAATCAATATGAGCGCTCTCTTCTGTCATTAGCACTGCAAATATGCTATTGATAAAATCTAATATCTTTTTGTTTGAGCGAAAATTGCCGGTCAAAAATAGAGCGTCTCCATCTTCGGATGATGAAAAATCTTTGATGTCCTTGTTCATGATCTCCATGCTTGCATTTCTAAAGCCATATATGCCCTGTTTTGGATCTCCAACCGCTACAAAATTACCATTCTTTGCAAGTGGCTTTAATAGACCCTCTTGAAGAGTATTTGTGTCTTGATACTCATCAATAAATATGTAGCTATATTTTTGCTGCAATGACGCTAAAATATTTGGATCTTCAAGAAGAGTGGAGGTGAACTTTTCAAGGTCGGCAAAATCAAGGACGTCTTTTTTTTGTTTTAAATCATTATAGTTTTGAGAGAATTGGCGTAGCATCTCAAGAATGTTTTTGCTAAGCTTGTTTTGTCTAAACCTTTCTATCTGCTTAGTGCCCATATTAGTATAATTTTTTGTGATTTCCATTATCTTTTCAAGATAACTTCGCGCTTTTACAAACATTTCCTTTAATACGCTGTCAATCTTGTTTCGTTTTAGCGAGGGAGCTAGGCAAAGATTAAAGTGAAGGCAATAGCTCCAAAAATCTTTTCCTTCATAACCAAAGGCTTCCTCTAGTGCCAACTTGAATTCCTGCCATGGACCTTCAATTGCGCCTAAAGAATGCAAGAGATTAAGGCCTTTTTGCTGATATAACTTTATCAAATTTAAAAGATATTCTTCTGCTAGCAGTGGCAAGTTTTCGTCGTTATAGATTTTTTGAGTTTGCGCCTTTGTCAGACTGTCAGTGAAAGAGAGAAGACTATTTAAACACTGATATATCTGCTCTTTATTTTTTTTGAATGAAAAATATATATCGTTAAATGCCTCTTTATCAGATTGAGCCATCTCGTCATATGTCTTTAAAAATGCCTTTAATTTCAAATCTGCACTCGACCTTTCATCTAGCACCTTGAAGTTTTCATCAATTTGCAGTTTGCTGATATTCCTTTTGATTAGCTTTTCACAAAATGAGTCGATTGTGGAAATATCACTGATCGATATCTCATCTAACATTTCTATTAAAAAAGGAGAAGGCTTTTGTTTTAAAAATGCTTTAAATAGTCTGCTTCGCATTTCATTTGCAGCCGCCTTAGTAAAGGTCAAAACTAAAATTTTTGAAAGAGGTATTTTGCGTTCACATACAAGTTTAATCAAAAATTCAATCACGACAAAAGTTTTCCCGCTACCTGCCGAAGCGGAAACAACCAAATTCTTCTTTTCGTTTTCTAGGATCTTCTTTTGCTCCCCTGTTAACTCACTCTTCATCCTTTTCTCCCGAAAAAATGTCGCTTGATATCTTTTTGCTCTTCCGAGTTCCAGAAGTCTTTTCGTAATTACAAATTGCCTGATACCTGCACATTTGACAGGCACTTTCATTTGGCTTTGCTTCAATATAGCCCTCTATGATTTCATCTGCTGCTTTGTCAGCAACCTTATTTGCATATTCTTCGTATGCTGCAAGCGGCTGTTTCGCTATCGCTGCCCCCTTGTGTTTTCCGTCTATTTTGCTTATTGCCAAGATTTCACTTGATGCGCCGTCTGTTAGAGAATTATCAAAAAGTCCTATTGCCCTCTCATCATCTTCGACCAGTCCTTTTAAAATATATCTCTCCTCGTCATTTTTGAGGTATTCAAGTTTTGCATTAAAATAGAACACTCCTGCTGGTTTCTTGCCTAGTAGCTTTCTAAAAATCCCTTGATAGAGGAAGAGCTGAAGTTTGGTTCCGTAGTAGAGCTCCTTTAGCAAATTTCCTGTGGCTCCAGTTTTATAATCTATTATTCTGAAATATTCGCCCGCCTCATCAACTCTGTCCGCTTTTCCTGTGAGGTCTATCTCCTCGCTTCCAATCTTGATATTTTCAATTTTTGCTTCCAAAAGTTTAGGCTTGAAAGAAGAGCGGCTCATTTCGGTTGCCACATCTTTAAGTATTACATCAAATTGATGTCTTATTTATGACCAGAGCGCCTCTTTTTCACTTATTGCATCCAGCTTCTCTTCAAGATTTAAATTTTTTATGATAACTTTCAAGTTGTTATCAAGAAAATTTTCGGCCGATATTTGTTTATCTGCCTGCCTCATTTGCTCTCTGACAAACATTTCAACGCCTGCATGGCAAATGTTTCCAATATCTCTCACATCAAACTCGTATATTTCTTTTTCTTTAAGAGCAAGTCCATAGCTGACAAAATGTTTAAATGGACAGGAAAAATAGTTTTCAAGCTCTGTGACGCGCAGCTTGTTATTTGCGAAAAAGACATTGTTAGCGTTTTCTATCTTGCTTTTATCTATGTTGAGATTTTCATCTTTGATTTTTAAGATGCTCTTATCTTCTTCTCTTAGATATTTGTAATATTCTCGTCTAAAATTGTGCCGATTGCCAAGTCTTAAAAGTAAAGAAGCGCTCTTCTCACTATTCAGCTCGCCTATTCCTCTTGAAAATCTGACAGTCCTCTGCCCAAAGATTTCATTTAAATTTTCAACAAAGGTAGGCTGCTCTATCGCTTTGCCTTCTTCATTTAAAAGTTGATAGGACACTATCAGTTTTTCACTAGCTAAAGTAAGCAGATTGAAAACTTTAAATCGGTTTCTCCTGTTTATCATTCTGATGGTCGGCTCGATTTTTTTATCTATAAAATTAAGCGAAATGTCGTCATCATTTAAAAGTCCATTGTCATTATTGACAACTGGCAACCCTTGGCATCCTAAGACAAACACAATTTTGCTCTCGTCAAAATATCCCTCTTGTCCATCGCCAACCATTACAGCATCACAAAAAGCTGGTACCGACGAAACCTCTTTGAATGAGAGAAGCAGTTTTAAAGTCTTGAAGTATTCATCGATCGAGATTTCGCTATGGTATTTGCTTATTAGCTCAAGCGTTTGCAAAATGATATCAAGAGCCTGCTCATTGATCTTTTCTTCCTTCAAATATGACTTTTGAGTCAGCTCTTCTCTTAATCTTTGATACCCCTCTGCGGCTATTTGGCATATTTCTTTTATCAAATTTTCAAAGCCCTTTGCATTTGACAAGCTTTCAAGTTTTTTTAAAATAGACGCTAGACAAAAGTCCTTTTCAATATATTTTCTGTACTTATAAATGTTATCAACGCAATATTTCTGACATTTATCAATAAGGTCTCTATCAATATCAAGAAGAGGGTTTGATAAAAGAGACAATAGAGCGTCCTTTCCGTAGCCGCCTGTTATCACATTAAAGAAAGAGAAGATAAACCTGCTCAAAATTGTGTTATCTGCACTGACTGAGCTGTCTATATAGCAAGGAATATCAAGTTTCTCAAAACAATCTTCAATCTCATCTCGATATTTTTCAAATTCGCCGCAGCACACAATCATGTCCTTATAGCTGTAGCCTGATGTTATGTAATAATGAATAAGTTTTCCGACATCCAAGCACTCTCCTCGAATAGACGAGCTTGTGAGCGCAAAATAGAAGCCATTATTATCCGCTTTTATCTTTTCATAGCTGTAAACGCCTCTTGTTATTGCCTCTTGCTGCGGGCATAACTGTTTGTGATTTTGAATAAGCTCTACTTCGCATGACTTTTCCTTGGCAAGAGAAGAGAGCTTTTGCAAAATGTCTTTCTCATATATGTAGTCATTTCCAATGCTTAGACTTTCACTGATTGAAACGCATACTTCTCGTGCTTTTGGCAAGAGTGCTTTTATTAGATCAAAGCCTTCCTTTGTAAAACTGTCAAATTGTGCAAAATAGAAACTGGTGCTGCCCAAAATATCATTGCTTTCAATTTCTTCTGTCACGAGGTTAAGCCTTGCATTTGCATCAAGCTTGCCTTGCAGCCTTTTTTCATATTCTTCATAGATGAGTGCGATATCATGATATTTCTCGCCTGTAAGACCTTGTGCTTTGGTATTTAAATCTTCAACGCCTATTTTGCTGCTTTTAAGCTGCGCAATCAGTTTATAGGCCTCATGAGCAAAGGAAATTCCACATTTTTTGAAACTTAAGAATTGATTTTTGACAGCAGTTATAGCCTGCTGAGTAATTAAAAGACATTCCGCATTTGTCAACACATCACATTTTTTGCCTAGCTGATTTAAAATATCTACAGCAAGCGAAGAAAGTCCAACAACTTTAACATTGAAAAGAGCTTGTGATGGCAATGTTTTTAAGAGCAGCTTTTCCATTTGCAGCGAAAAACGATCGGGAACGACTATAACATGATTGAAATTAAAATCACTGTTGTCTATTGCTCCGATCATCGCCTTTGTAGCACCTAAAATTGTACTTTCAATGTAGGCTTTTAGTTTCACAGGAATATTTTATCATACTCTTCTGCAAAAGAAAAGTGATTTTTTATTGTGAAATAAAAGTATCTGTTTTCTCTCTCAGCCGCTTTCCTATGATAATTTAATCTTTAAAGTCTAAAATTAGCCTAAAAAACATCCATGATTGAAAAATTTGGAAGAATCTGAAAAATATTTATAAAAGATGCCTTCACATCAAAGGCATCTTAAAGTTTTATTTACTTGCCACTTTTTTAGATTTAACACTAGTTAATTTATCTTTTAATTTGTTTGCCTTATCGCAGCGAAGAGATATAAGTTCTTGTTTTAATGCAAGATTTTCTTCTTTAATCTTCAAAAAATTATTTTTTAGATCTTTAAGCTCCTTCTCTTTGCCGCTCATTTCTACGAGTGCTTTTCTTAAACTTGCATTTGCCTTGTCAAGCTGAGCAGTTAACTTGCTGTCATATTCCTCTTGCGCGTTTCTTTTAACAAGTCTGACAAGTCCCATAAAAAGCGCTTGCAACTCTCCATCAGTTATGCCCGATTTCTTGCTAGCAAATTTTATTATATTGTCCTTGTTTTCATATTTAGGTTTTTGTTTGGCTAAAAAGTTACGATACTTGTTTTGATATCGAAGCATCTTAGAGACATCTCCGTTTGACAAGGCAAGGCATGCCTTGCGGACTGAAACGCCGTCTTTTACCATTCTGTCAATACGCTCCATAAGAGCCTTCTCTTCAGCTTCTGAAAAGTATGCTATTTCGCTTTTTTGATGTTTTTCAAGGTCTATTCCAAGCTTTTTAAGTCTTGGACTATCTGAGGCAAGGTTATCTATCTCGTGGTAGTAATAATTCCTCACGCTGTTTGGCTTGCGCCCATATTTTTTAGCATGATAAACGAAAGCTTCTTTAAGCGCCTTGTTGTCATTTTTGTAATTTTCGACTGTTGAAAATAAGTCTTTTACTTCTTGATTTTTCCATATTCCTTTCTTCATAATTTCTCTCCTTGCCCTAGTTATCGACACAAATTAAAGGTTTTATACAATAAAAATTTAGAGAGAATTGCAACTTTTTGAATCTTTTTGTATACTCCTGCTCTCCTGTGCATAAATTATGTTATGTTGCCTTTAGTAATCTATTCACCATATAAATGCATTGTAAAAAACGGTCAAAACAGCTGTGAGCTTGATGAAAATGCTCATCTTGTCATTGATAACGCCCAAATTGTCAGCATTTATCCAATAGGCAAGAGTAAGCGTTATGCTTTCAATGTGGACATTAATGAAAAAAATAGCGAGTTTTATAGAATTGTAGAAAAGGAAAATAAACTCCTTGTCTTTTTACTTGATGGAATTTTGAGCGAGAATGTAGATCTCTACTCTTTTAACTATCAAAACATATCTAGCATAGTAGAGGTCACCAAGTCTAGCATAACTTTCGCCACCGACAAATTTAAAAAGATTATCGCTCTTCCATCTGAAATAAAAGATTACAAATGCGGGCATTATTTTCACATTAACTATTTTCTTTGCACAAAAAATGATGCTAATATGCTCATTGCTTATAACATCAAAAACAACAAGGCTAAGGTTTTCAAGGGTGATGAAATAGA